>NZ_JAPVZK010000024.1:0-30057 GCF_041432345.1 Streptococcus sp. 27098_8_103 | reverse complement strand
GTTGAAAATATTCCAGACTTGACAACACCAGGTAAGAAAGATCCAGTTAAGGTAACGGTTGAATTACCAAATGGTAAAGTTATCACAGTGGATGTTCCGGTGAATGTAACGCCAGTTAAGGAAATCGAGACTCCAGTTACAACAGGTAAATTGACTCCAGAAGATATCTTGAAACAAATCAAAGTACCAGAAGGAGCAACTACTAAGGTTGAAAATATTCCAGATTTGACAACACCAGGTAAGAAAGATCCGGTTAAGGTTACTGTAACATTACCAAATGGCAAAGTAGTTACAGTAGACGTTCCTGTAACTGTAACGCCAGTTAAGGAAATTGAAACACCAGTCACAACCACACCATTAACACCGGACGATTACACTAAAGGAATTACGATTCCAGAAGGTGGTAAGGTTACTAAAGTTGAAAATATTCCAGACTTGACAACTCCAGGTAAGAAAAATCCAGTTAAGGTAACGATTGAATTGCCAAATGGCAAAGTAGTTACGGTAGAAGTACCAGTGACTGTAACGCCAGTTAAGGAAATCGAAACCCCAGTCACAAAAGATAAATTGACTCCAGAAGATATCTTGAAACAAATCAAAGTACCAGAAGGAGCAACTGTTAAGGTAGGAGATCTTCCAGACTTAACAACGCCAGGTAAGAAAGATCCAGTTAAGGTAACGATTGAATTGCCAAATGGCAAAGTAGTTACGGTAGAAGTACCAGTAAATGTAACTCCAGTTAAGGAAATCGAGACACCAGTAACAACCACACCATTAACACCGGACGATTACACTAAAGGAATTACGATTCCAGAAGGTGGTAAGGTTACTAAGGTTGAAAATATTCCAGATTTGACAACTCCAGGTAAGAAAGATCCAGTTAGGGTAACGATTGAATTGCCAAATGGCAAAGTTGTGACTGTAGAAATTCCAGTAACTGTAACTCCTATTGAAGATATTGTTAAAAAACAAGGTGATCCAATTACTACTGAGGATGTTGAAAATCACATTCCAAAAGGAGCAAAAGTTATCTCAATTGGAGATAAACCAACAACTGATGTACCAGGTGAAAGACCAAGTATTCCAGTTGTGATTGAATTACCAAATGGAATTCGAGTTACTGTAAATATTCCGGTAGTTGTAACACCAAAAGTAACACCAAAAGTAACACCAGTGGTAGTACCAGTAGGAACACCAGTTACGCCAGAAGATGTTCAGAAACATATTGAATTACCAAATGGATGGAAGGTAACAAAAGTAGGAGAAATCCCAACAACAACTACACCAGGAACAAAACCTGTCGTTCCAGTAGAGATTGAATTACCAGATGGTCGTAAGATTACTGTCGATGTACCAGTCATCGTTACGCCAACTGTAAGACAAATTGTTGTACCACAAGGAACTCCAATCACACCAGACGATGTGAAAGGACATATCGATCTTCCGAAAGAACCAGGATGGGAAATTGTCGAAGTAGGAGAAATCCCAACAACAATTCCTGCTGGAGTGAAACCAAGTGTTAAAGTGAAGATTAAAGTTCCAACTGGAGAAATTGTTGAAGTAGAAGTACCAATCATCGTAACACCGAAAGTAACTCCTATTGTAGTGGAAGTTGGAACACCAATTACGAAAGAGGATGTTATTAAGAAAGTAGGTTTACCAGAAGGATGGGAAATTGTTGAAGTCGGAGAAATTCCAACAACATCAACACCAGGAACAAAACCAGTTGTTAAGGTAAAAGTTAAATTACCTGACGGTCGTATTATTACAGTAGAAGTTCCTGTGAAGGTGACTCCTAAATCTAATCATGGTAATAGTCACGGTAATAATGGTAGTTCAACAACTCATATCGTAACACGTTACCAAGATGGTGATGGTAAAGAAATTTCTCCAGAAGAAAATGGTAGCCATGGACCTAAGACTTTAGAAGGTTATGAATATACTGGCACTAAGACAGATAAAAATGGCAATGTGATTCATATCTATAAGAAAGTAGTTACCCCAACCCGTTCTGAGCAACCAAGCTCTCCAGAGACTCCTACAAGTCCAGAAAAACCAGTAGCTACTCCAGTTCAGACAAGTTCTACAGATTCTAAACAAGTAGCCGTTGAAACAACCGTAGCCAATGACAAGAAGGAATTGCCAAATACTGGTACAGAAGATAAGGCTGGTCTAGCTAGTCTTGGACTTCTTGGAATGTTGAGTGCATTCGGACTTGTAGCTCGTAAGAAAAAAGAAGACTAAGAAAGATCCTTCCTTTCTAAGGTTCAATAGAAAATAGACTGAGATGAAAACTTCAGTCTATTTCTTTTTGCATCGAAAAATCCCCTGGCAAGTACCAGAGGATTAGAGCTTATTTCATTGTTGGGAAGAGCAATACATCACGGATAGTGGTTGTATCAGTGAGGAGCATGCAGAGACGGTCGATACCGATTCCCAAACCACCTGTTGGAGGCATACCGTATTCAAGGGCTTCAATGTAGTCGTAGTCGATGCCTGTCGCTTCATCGTCACCAAGTTCTTTGGCTTTAGCTTGGGCTTCGAAACGGCTAAGCTGGTCGATTGGGTCGTTGAGCTCAGTAAAGGCATTACCGTACTCCTTAGTCATGATGAAGAGCTCGAAACGGTCAGTAAAACGTTGGTCTTCAGGATTTTTCTTAGCCAGTGGAGATACAGCTACTGGATGTCCATAGACAAAGGTTGGTTGGATCAAGGTTTCTTCAACAAATTCTTCAAAGAAGGCATTGATGATGTGGCCAACTTCAGTGTAGTGTTTTTCAACTGGAACTTTCTTCTCAGCAGCGATAGCTTTGGCTTCTTCCAAAGTCATGTCTTGCCAGAAATCTACACCAGTAATTTCTTTGATAGCATCCACCATGTGAACACGTTTAAATGGTTCATTGATTTTGATTTCAGTACCTTGATAGTTAATTGGGCCATCGCCTTTGACTGATTTAGCAGCGTGTTGGATAATACCTTCAGTCAAGTCCATGATGTCTTGGAAGTCTGCATAAGCTTGGTAAACTTCGATAGAAGTAAACTCAGGGTTATGAGTAGCATCCATTCCTTCGTTACGGAAGATACGTCCGATTTCATAGACGCGTTCCATACCACCGACGATAAGGCGTTTCAAGTGAAGCTCAGTCGCGATACGAAGCACCATGTCAATGTTTTGGGCATTATGGTGGGTGATAAATGGACGGGCAGCAGCACCACCAGCTTCATTGTGAAGAACAGGTGTTTCGACTTCAAGGAAACCTTTTTGATCAAGGTAACGACGGATTTCAGAAATGATTTTTGAACGAGTGACAAAGCGCTCAAAGCTTTCACGGTTAGAAATCAAGTCAAGGTAACGTTTACGGTAAATTGTTTCAACGTCTGTCAAACCGTGGAATTTCTCAGGAAGTGGGCGGAGTGCTTTAGATAAGTGAGTGATGTGAGTAGCTTTGATAGAGAGTTCTCCCATATCTGTACGCATCACTTCACCTTCGACACCAAGGAAGTCACCAAGGTCTGCTTTTTTGAAGATATCGTAGTTTTCTTCACCGACAGCATCCTTACGAACGTAAATCTGGATTTGACCTTCGCGGTCTTGAAGGTGGGCAAAACCTACTTTACCTTTACCCCGTTTGGTTACCAAGCGTCCTGCGATAGTAGCTGTTTCATTTTTATCATGTAATTGTTCTTTATCGAGGTCGGCATATTTATCTTTTAATTCTTGTGAATTTGCAGTGCGTTCAAAGCGTTTTCCGAAAGGATCGATTCCTTGTTCACGGAGCGCAGCCATTTTTTCACGGCGAACGATCTGCTGGTCATTTAGTTCTTCCATATGTTCTGTTGACATGGGATCCTCCTAGTTTTACTCAAAATTGAATACGATGAGTCATTTTTTGCGATACTCCCATTTTATCATAAATAAGCAAGAAATTCACGGATAATCTTTCAAAACTAAAAAGAACTTGACGCTAAAATCAAGTTCTGTTATTGATAGGAAGTATCATTCCAAGTATCAAGGGTAAATGTTTCAAAGTCATGGGTTTCTAGAATGGTTAGGCTGGCATTTGCTAGACCGCCATCTTTACGAAGAAGTGGTTCTTTATAACCTAGAAGAGTACGAAGACTGGCAGTAAGATTGGCGCCGTGTCCGACAATTAGAATACGCTCAGCTGGACTATCTTTTAATGATTTGATAAATTGGATAGTCCGTTGCGTAGTGCTATAGAGGGACTCGGCTCCAAACATTTGAGTGTCAAATTGAGCAAGGTTAGATCGGAAAGCTTTGATTTGTTGCGGGTAAATAGATTCCAAGGTTGCAATTTTCAAACCTTCCAACTTCCCCAGCTGCCATTCACGGAGATTAGGAACACTTTCTAAAGGACAGGGGGTCTGGAGTTGACTTTGGATAATTTCAGCAGATTTGACCGCTCGAGGTAAATCACTTGAATAAATCTGATCGAAAGGAACATCCTTGAGATACTGGCCTAGTCGTTTTAGGGTTTCAATGGATTCAGGAAGAAGGGGAGAATCTCCACTAGCACCTTGAAAGCGTCCTTCTTGGTTCCATACTGTACGACCGTGGCGGACAAAGTAGAGTTTCATTATTTGCTGTCCTCCAAGATATCTGCAAAGTCAGCTTTTACAAAGTTAGCCAAGTCTTGTGGTGCGACGATAATGCTGTGTCCGACTTCCCCTGCAGAGACAATCATTTGATCCAAGTCTAGAGCAATTTTATCGATAAAAATGGGGTAATTGTGTTTCTGACGAATTCCGACAGGGTTATTGGCTCCATGAATATAACCAGTTGTTTTTTCTAAGTCCTTTTGTGGAATCATGCTCACTTTTTTATTGCCAGAAATTTTGGCTAGTTTTTTTTCAGACAAGTGTTGAGTGATAGGGACAATTCCGATAATCGGTCCTGTTTTGTCTCCCAAAAGCGCCAAGGTTTTGAAAATCTGATCTCGTTCATAACCTTGTGGAAGTTCTCCTTCTAGGGCATTGATTTGAATCCCCTGATGTGGGATACCTGCTTTAGACAGGATTTGTTCTACCAATGTTTTTTTGATTTTAACTTTTTTTGCCATTATTTATACTTATCCTCCAATTGGCTCATCCAAATACCAAGCCAGATTCCCAGTGCAAAGAAGAAGGCGATGATGACATACCCAACAAGAGAAATACCAGTGTACTGGATACTTTCAGCGTTTCCTGCATTTGGAATCAAGATCAAAAGGGTACTTGATAGGACGATACCGATGATGAAATGATAGACGCGTGAGTGGTAGTTGTTTAGGGCATAATCCATCAACTTTGAAAAAATGATGAGAGTGGCACCTGCTCCGATTCCAATCGGGAAGAAGGTGCCCAAGAGGTCAAAGGTTTTGAAACCTGTCAACATAGGAGCATAGAGTCCCAAAATTAAAAGTAGATTTGATGGACTGAGACCAGGAACCAATACACCAAGAGCCAGTAGTGCACCTGCTAGGACGAAATTAAGAAAGCTTGCACTTAAGGTTCCAACGACGAAATTTAAGGCATAGAGACCTAGTCCAGAAATGATAAAGGTTGCCCAGAACCAAGCTAGATCAATCTTGTCTCTGTCAGATTCTCGAGTCGATTCTTTGAGGAGGCTAGGAACAGTACCAATAATGGCACCTGCAAAGCTCCATAAGACAAAGACCTGATAATTTTCAAGTAGGTATTCAATCGGGTAGGAAAATAATCCGATTCCCAGAAGCATACCGATGGCAACTGGAATAAAGTACAAAACATTTTCTTTAAAGTCTTTAAAGGGATGGGCCAGAAAGCCAATCATTCGTTCATAAATTCCTAAGATTGCTGCTAGAACCCCTCCGGAAATTCCCGGTAGAATAAATCCAAGAGCAATGACAATCCCTTTAATAAGGCGTGCTAACCATGAGAGCATATGTTTCCTCCAACTATTTCTATTTCAAAAAATCCTTATTATATTGTATCACAATCAAACACAAAAAGAAAAAGCAAATGATAAACAAATGCTTTTAAGGTTTTAAAAAGAGTTTTCTAAAGGTTTCTTCTTTATTTTTTAAGGAAGAGATGACGTTGATATCCAAATCGTGGTCAAAGCCAGCAATTTTTCCTTTAGAAGTGTACTGGTGGATGTCGTAATCTAAATCAGTTTTTGGGGTTGCCTCGTAAAAACCTGAGTCAGAACCATAGGAAGGAATCCAAACAGACGTAAACTTGTCTGTATCAATACTGTGTTCTTCCATGAAGTAGACTCCAACGTAGATTCCGATGTTTTTAGCACCCAGTGATTCTAGCTTTGCCCGGAAGGCTTCAACACCTTCGTTCATATTGGACATGGTTTTATCTTCCACGTCAAGCCAATAGTAACTAGGGCTGTATGGGGAAGAGGCGTTATAAAAAACTTCAGCGGCCTTTTCCATTTCTTGGACACTTTTTCCAGCTACAAAGGCATAGACACCAACTGGGACATTTCGTTTTTGAAACTCAGTGATATGGGTTTTAAAAGCCTTATCAACACCATTAACATAGGAGGCATCGTTCTCTTTGGACGTTTGAGCACCACTATGGACGCGAACAATAGCTCCAGAAATGTTTTGGGAGAGAGTATCGTAATTGATTTCCTCAGGACGCTGCCAACCAGAAACATCAATTACCGGTTTATCTATATTATGTAGCGCTTGTGTTTCTACTTGCGCGATATTTGACTTTGTTTTTACAGGATGGTCCTCAAAACGAGGGCGATTCAGGATTAAAATGAAAATCATAATCCCAAAAAAACCAAATAAAATAAGCGGATTAATTTTCTTTCTCATATCTCATAATTTTACCTTAAAAATGAAAAAAAATCAAAAAAAATACTCAAAAAATGGGTTAAGGAAAGGACTTTAGAGCATTTTTCCATTCAAGGGCGCGGAATGATTTGAAATATGGTATAATAAAAGGGAATTTCTAGAGAAAAGAGAAGATTATGTCAAATTATGCCATTATTTTAGCAGCGGGTAAAGGGACTCGCATGAAATCTGATTTGCCAAAAGTGTTGCACAAGGTTGCAGGTATTTCCATGCTGGAACATGTTTTCCGTAGTGTGGGAGCTATCCAGCCTGAAAAGACAGTAACAGTTGTGGGACACAAGGCAGAATTGGTTGAAGAGGTCTTGGCTGGACAGACAGAATTTGTGACTCAATCTGAACAGTTAGGAACTGGTCATGCAGTTATGATGACAGAGCCAATCTTAGAAGGTTTGTCAGGTCACACCTTGGTCATCGCAGGAGATACTCCGTTAATCACAGGTGAAAGTTTGAAAAACTTGATTGATTTTCACATCAATCATAAAAATGTGGCCACTATCTTGACTGCTGAAACGGATAATCCTTTTGGCTATGGACGAATTGTGCGTAATGACAATGCTGAAGTTCTTCGCATTGTTGAGCAGAAGGATGCTACAGATTTTGAAAAGCAAATCAAGGAAATCAACACTGGAACTTACGTTTTTGATAACGAGCGTTTGTTTGAGGCTTTGAAAAATATCAATACCAATAACGCTCAAGGCGAATACTATATTACAGATGTCATTGGCATCTTCCGTGAAGCTGGTGAAAAAGTTGGTGCTTATACTTTGAAAGATTTTGATGAAAGTCTTGGGGTAAATGACCGTGTGGCACTTGCGACAGCTGAGTCAGTGATGCGTCGTCGCATCAATCACCAACACATGGTCAATGGGGTTAGCTTTGTCAATCCAGAAGCAACTTATATCGATATTGATGTTGAGATTGCTCCTGAAGTTCAAATAGAAGCCAATGTTACCTTGAAAGGGCAAACGAAAATTGGTGCTGAGACTGTTTTGACAAATGGTACTTATGTAGTGGATAGCACTATCGGAGCAGGAGCTGTTATTACCAACTCAATGATTGAAGAAAGTAGTGTTGCAGACGGTGTGACAGTCGGTCCTTATGCCCACATTCGTCCAGGTTCATCTCTAGGTGCCCAAGTCCATATTGGTAACTTTGTTGAGGTGAAAGGTTCTTCAATCGGTGAGAATACCAAGGCTGGTCATTTGACTTATATTGGAAACTGTGAAGTGGGTAGCAAGGTTAATTTTGGTGCTGGAACCATTACAGTCAACTATGACGGCAAAAACAAATACAAGACAGTCATTGGCAACAATGTCTTTGTTGGTTCAAATTCAACCATTATTGCGCCAGTAGAACTTGGTGACAATTCCCTCGTTGGTGCGGGTTCAACTATTACCAAAGACGTTCCAGCGGATGCTATTGCTATTGGTCGTGGACGTCAGGTCAATAAAGACGAATATGCAACACGCCTTCCTCATCATCCTAATAATCAGTAGGAGTCTGTCATGGAATTTGAAGAAAAAACGCTTAGCCGAAAAGAAATCTATCAAGGACCAATTTTTAAACTGGTTCAAGATCAGGTTGAATTACCAGAAGGCAAAGGAGTTGCCCAACGGGATTTGATTTTCCACAATGGAGCTGTCTGTGTTTTAGCAGTAACGGATGAGCAAAAACTCATCTTGGTCAAGCAGTACCGCAAAGCCATTGAGGCAGTCTCTTATGAAATTCCAGCCGGAAAATTGGAAGTAGGAGAAAATACAGACCCTGTTGCAGCAGCTCTTCGTGAATTAGAGGAAGAAACAGCCTACACAGGGAAATTAGAACTCTTGTACGATTTTTACTCAGCCATTGGCTTTTGTAATGAAAAATTAAAACTATACCGAGCAAGCGATTTGACGAAAGTGGAAAATCCGCGTCCGCAGGATGAAGATGAGACCTTGGAAGTCCTTGAAGTTAGCTTAGAGGAAGCCAAGGAATTGATCCAATCAGGTCATATCTGCGATGCCAAGACAATTATGGCTGTTCAGTATTGGGAATTGCAAAAAAAATAGAGGAGGTCAGTATGGGTAAACCTTTATTAACGGATGAAATGATTGAAAGAGCTAATAGAGGCGAAAAGATTTCAGGTCCTCCTTTGCTAGATGATGAGGAGACAAAAATTTTACCAACCTCTTCTTCCCGTTTTGGTTATGCCAATCCTAAGGATCATGGTTTTAGCCAGGAAACCTTGAAGATTCAGGTCGAACCGTCTATTCATAAAAGCCGTCGCATTGAAAATACCAAGAGAAATGTCTTCAATTCTAAGTTGAATAAAATCTTATTCGCAGTCATCTTTCTCTTGATTTTGCTTGTCTTAGCAATGAAACTTTTGTAATAGAAAAGGAATAGAAATGAAAATAGGAATTATTGCGGCTATGCCAGAAGAACTGGCTTATCTGGTCCAGCATTTAGACAATGCCCAGGAGCAAGTTGTTTTAGGCAATACCTATCACACAGGAACCATTGCTTCTCATAAAGTCGTTCTTGTAGAAAGTGGAATTGGTAAGGTCATGTCTGCTATGAGTGTGGCGATTTTGGCTGATCATTTTCAAGTGGATGCTTTGATTAACACAGGATCAGCTGGGGCAGTAGCAGAGGGTATTGCTGTTGGGGATGTTGTGATTGCTGACAAATTAGCCTATCATGATGTGGATGTTACAGCTTTTGGCTATGCTTATGGACAAATGGCGCAACAACCACTTTATTTCGAATCAGATAAAACCTTTGTTGCTAAAATTCAAGAGAGTTTATCTCAATTGGACCAGAACTGGCATCTTGGTTTGATTGCTACAGGAGATAGTTTTGTTGCAGGAAATGATAAGATAGAAGTGATTAAGTCCCATTTCCCAGAAGTTTTAGCTGTTGAGATGGAGGGGGCAGCTATTGCTCAGGCAGCGCATGCTCTTAATCTTCCAGTCTTAGTCATCCGAGCTATGAGTGATAATGCCAACCATGAAGCAAACATCTCTTTTGATGAGTTTATTATCGAAGCTGGACGTCGCTCTGCTCAAGTCTTGTTAGCCTTTTTGAAGGCCTTAGCTTAAGCGGAAATTTGACAGTTTTTCTAGCTTATGATAAGATTTAAGTAAAGAAAAGCTAGAAAACGTTTCAGAGGATATTATGAGTATTGAAATGACCGTCAGTGAGATTGCAGAGGTCTTAGGATTATCTCGCCAAGCAATCAATAACCGTGTCAAAGAATTACCAGAAGAAGACACAGATAAAAATGACAAAGGGGTAACAGTCGTTACCAGAAGTGGCTTGATTAAGCTAGAAGAAATCTATAAAAAAACGATTTTTGAAGATGAGCCTGTCAGTGAAGATGTCAAGCAACGTGAACTGATGGAGATTCTGGTTGATGAGAAGAATGCAGAAATTCTTCGTCTTTATGAACAATTAAAAGCCAAGGATCGTCAGTTATCAGAAAAAGATGAGCAGATGCGCATCAAAGACCGTCAGATTGCTGAGAAAGACAAACAACTCGATCAGCAGCAACAATTGACCCTTCAAGCCATGAAGGATCAAGAAAATCTTAAGCTAGAGCTGGACCAAGCAAAAGAAGAAGTCCAATCCACTAAGAAAGGCTTTTTTGCTCGTTTATTTGGAGGATAATCAAGGAGCTGTTTAGGTTAAATGCTAACCTGATGGCTTCTTTTATTTCTAATCTAAATAGTATAGTTGCTCAAGTAATACTCAATGAAAATCAAAGAGCAAACTAGGAAACTAGCCGCAGGCTGCTCAAAGCACTGCTTTGAGGTTGTAGATAAGACTGACGAAGTCAGTTACATATATCTACGGCAAAGCGAAGCTGACGCGGTTTGAAGAGATTTTCGAAGAGTATAAAATAACAGTATAGGAGAGGTAGAAAATGGAACGATTAGCAGATTACATTGCTTTTGATTTAGAATTTAATCAGCATGAAGGACAAACACACTTGATTCAAGTATCGGCAGTCCGTTTTAGAGATGGTCAGGAAATCGATGCCTATGATTCCTATGTCCATACTAGTGTGCCTCTAAAGAGTTTTATCAATGGTTTGACTGGAATTACAGCTGAAACCTTAAAAGATGCTCCTCCAGTGGAGAAAGTTATAAAAGATTTCCAAGAGTTTGTGGGTTCTTTACCCATGGTTGGCTACAATGCTGCTAAAAGTGATTTGCCTATTCTAGCAGACCATGGTTTAGACTACAGTCAGCAGTACAAGGTGGATTTGTATGACGAAGCTTTTGAACGTCGGAGTTCGGATTTACATGGTATTGCTAATCTCAAATTGCAAACCGTTGCCTCGTTTCTTGGATTTCAAGGTCAGTCTCATAATAGCTTAGAGGATGCTCGTATGACAGCGCGTGTTTACGAGTCCTTTCTAGAGTCAGACCAAGCTAGAGAATTGTTAGAGACAGAAAGTAGTCTTTCAAACAATCCTTTTGGAGGCTTGGACTTGTCTCAATTATTTGACTAGGAGTGCCTATGAAACCTGAAAAACCTAAAAATCTAGGTTTTAAGCAGATATACTTTAATCTAGATAAAATACTTTTTCTATTTTTCTTGACTTTTATGATGATTGAGTTTGTCTGGTTACCGTCAAATTCTTGGATTGCTGGACTTTTGCTCCGTCAGACAGGTTATCTCTTTCTTTCCTACAATAATATTTTTGCCATTATAACGGGCTCACCCTTTGTTAGTCTTGCTTTATTTGTTCTTGTAATTGTTAATTTATTGGTCGCCTATTACCAGATAGGACTTCTCTTCATCGGAGCTCGACACCTCCTCTATCATGAAAAGAGAACCCTGCTGGAGTACAGTCGTAAGGTCTTTCGCCAAAGTTTCTTGTTTATGAAGCAAGTGACGCTTGCTAAGATAGCCTTTATCTTCTTTTATGTCATGATGCTCTTTCCATTGATTCGAAAGATTTTAAAGATTTACTATCTCAATAAAATTGTCATTCCGGACTTTATCGTTGATTATGTGGAAGATAAGTATTGGCTAGTAGGTATAGTGGTTACTATTCTAGCTTTACTTCTATTTTACATTTCAGTGCGTTTCATGTTTGCCCTACCTCAGCTTTTATTTGAAAAGAAAACAGTCAAAGAAGCTGTCAGATACAGTCTAGAGAAGACAAGAAAGCACTCCTGGTTTTATACTTGGAACTTGCTTTGGATTGTCGTCAAAACCTATCTATTTTTTATTCTTCTGTTGATTCCAATCCTAGCAAGTCAGGTGCTGATGGATGGTCTGACCCATAAGGAATCTCTTGTACTGGGAATTATCAACTTTGTCTTGATTAAGAATTTCCACTACATAGCCTTGACTTATTTTCTCATTAAGTTTGTTTCCTTCCTAACAGGAGAAGAACTAGAGATCACACCAAGGAGAAAGAAAGATCACTGGATGAGATGGGGAGTGATGGGCTGTGCTTGTATCTTTTTCGCTCTTGAGGGTTATGTTTATTTAGAAGCTCCAGTCGCCAATAAACCTTTAATTATCTCTCACAGGGGAGTATCTAATAAGAATGGTGTGCAAAATACAGTCCAATCTTTAGAAAAGACGGCTCAACTAAGTCCAGACTTCGTTGAGACAGATATTCAGGAAACAAAAGATGGCCAGTTTGTCATGATGCATGATGCCAATATCAAGAATCTGACAGGAGTTAATGCCAATCCCCAAGATTTAACATTGGAGAAATTAACCAAACTCGATATTTCAGAAAATGGTTATCATAGCAAGGTATCTAGTTTTGACGACTATCTCAATAAAGCCAATGAATTGCATCAAAAACTCCTCATTGAGATTAAAACCAGTCGAAAAGATAGCCCAGATATGATGAAACGCTTTATGGAAAAATATGGAAGTATCATCAAGCAAAATGGTCACCAAATGCAATCCTTAGACTACCATGTGATTGACCAGGTGCTAGCCTACGATTCTCAAATTCCAGTCTATTTCATCCTGCCTTATAATAGTATCTTTCCAAGAACCAAGGCTACAGGTTACACTATGGAGTATTCAACTTTGGATGAAAATTTTGTTAACAAGCTTTGGAATACCGATCAGAAATTGTACGTTTGGACCATTAATAGTTCAGAATCCTTTGATAAATCTGTTCAATTGGGAGCTGATGGTATGATAACGGATGATTTGGAAATGATTCAAGATCAAGTTACCATTGCCCAAGAAGACCCAGAGTATACTGAATTGCTTTTCAAACAGGCCATGGAATTCTTTAATTTTTAGTAAGCAAAAAGAGGAACAGTTGTTCCTCCCATGATAGGCAAGTATTCTCTTGAATGCTTGTTTTTCTTATGCTTAGAATGGCAATTTTCCAGCGAAAGCACCCAGTTTTTTCTTGGTAGTTTCATCGATTTGTTCAAGAGCAGAGTTGATGGCTTGAACGGTCATATCAGAAAGAGTTTCAAGGTCTTCTGGGTCAACGACAGCTGGATTGAAGTCAATGCTGACGACCTTCTTATCTCCAGTTAAGGTCGCTTGGACAAGGTCTTGAGCAGATTTGCCAACAAATTGCATAGCAGCAAGTTCAGCTTGGCTTTGTTCCATTTGTTTTTGAAGTTTTTGTGCTTGGCGCATCATGTTTTGCATGTTCATCATAGTGATTTACAGTTTCCTTTTATCTTATTTTCTTTCCTATTTTATCAATTTTGGGGTTAAAAGTCTAATCTTTTTCTAAGTGAATTCATTTAGTATCAATAGGGATGTAAAGGGAATAAAAATATAGGATAGATATTCTAAGAGCATAAGAATATTTATCCTATATGTGTTTATGAAATGTTATCAGATATTTTATGAGCTAGTCTAAGGGGTTACTAACACTATTCTACTTTGTAGAAAAATCCCTCAGTACTACCATTGATAAGTTGGTGTCCAAACCATAAGCGGTCTTGTGTGATATCAGACGAATCGGTATAGCCATTATCTGAAGAAGAGGTGACGGACATGGTTATAGGGATTCCTGCTGGTAAAAAGGCAATAGCTGCACCAGCACCTCCATCTTTAGAAACAGAACTTGCCTTGAGATAGTGGTCAATTTCTTTAGCATGTTCAATTGAAACTTTGGAATGATCACTTACCAAGCCATTTTTATCGAAAGTAAATTCAATACCTGTACCATTTCTCCAAGTTCCTGCGACACTAGAAAAATCTCCATTTTGAATTGCAGAAATATCCATTCCTTTACTTTCTGATGGAAGGCTTATTTCTCCATTTATGAGGCTTGTGACAGATTTCCAAGAGAAAGACCTTATGTCAAGGTAAGGTGGTTTTGTCCCCAGTCCCTCTTCTGTATCTGATTCTCTAACTAACTCTAACCGTGTTCTATCCTGATTCAACTTGTATAGTTTGACTTGGATTTGATTAGCAGATACTCGAGTAGATAATTGGAAATAGCCGTTTTCTAAAGGATTAAAATGAACGCGTTCTCCAATAAAGTCCAGATTATTTTCTGCATTGGTCAGTCGAATAACTTCGTCATTTTTAAGAGTTCGAATATCTAATAAATCGTAATAGTTAGAATACGTTTTTAGAGCAATCAAAAGTTCGTCCGTACCATCTTGGTCTAAATCATACAAGCTATACTGTAATCCAGAATATTCGTTAGGATAAGTATTTTTTAAGTTTGCTTTTGAATTGACCTCTGTATGTGAAGCTGGTGAACCATCTAGTACTTTTGCATATTCTTTAAGGACAGTATTGTATAGGGTGTAGTCAGTTTTCTTCTCTTCCGATGTGGAAGTAGATGAACTGCTACTAGAAGTAGTTACTTCAGAACTTGCTGAGGGAGTGTTTTCACTCTGAGGTTGGCAAGCTGTTAGAAGAGAGATAGTTAAAATACTGGCACTGAATAGAAATAATAATTTTTTCATGTATTTAATCTTGCAATTCTAAACCTTGGGCATCTTGGTGCCATTTGCTACCAGTTTTGGAAGTTAAAACTTGAATAGTAATTATAATATTCCAAATAGCATCTGCTAGTAAAACAAATGGCATTAAAATAGGAATGATAGCTAGCAGAGTTATTCCGATACGCTTGTATCCTTGTTTAGAATTTCCGATGTAAAAATCGTAGCCACCGAGTGCTCCTAAAAAAAAGGCAAATAGGGCTGCGGCCAGTTTAGATTTATCACTCACTCCATTTGAATGTTGACTAGAGGTAGCTGGAGATGTGTTATCTATTTTTGAAACAATATACTCATCACCGTTTTGATAAAATTCTACGTAATCACCTACTTGTGGTTCAAAACCAAAACTTTTTCTTGAAATTGCAGTAAATTGGCCATTATTACCTTTTCCAACATAAACTGTTTCATCTTCAATTTTTATCACTTTGTTCATTTAATTGTCTCCTTAATCTATTTCTATTGTATGTTAAACCCACTCACCGTTGTAATTAACACGGTAGCCATCAGGGGTTGTCGTATTGATTGCCAATGCACCAGAGTTATAAGCATAGTACCATTTTCCAGATACCTTCATCCAGCCAGTTTTCATAGCGCCTGAGTCTTGAAGATAGTACCAGCTACCGTTATCTTTGACCCAACCTGTCTTCATTGCACCTGAGCCGTCGAGATAGTACCAGCTACCGTCTTTTACCCAGCCTGTTTGCATCCAACCAGAGTTGTCAAAACGATACCAAACACCATTGATTTTTTCCCAGCCATTAGTTGTATAGGAACCGTCGGCGTGTTTGTACCACCAACGAGAACCAGATTGTACCCAATTACCTGAGGTATTAGAATTCGAACCTGATTGAGTTGTTGTGTTAGTATTTGAATTTGTCGAAGGATTTCCGATAGTCACATCTTTTCTAACTTTAAAGACACGTTTTCTTGTATCAGTTAAGTCACCGTAAGGCGAACCAGCTTCTCCAGACATCTCCAAAATATATGTTCCATATGGAAATTGTTCTGAAACAAAAATATCACCTTTAAATTGATTGCTATAAAATAAAGGTTGTAAAAATTGATCACTGACATCTTTAGTTAAGCCACTAAAAATGACAGCATCGTGACTTTGGTACACAATTTTTCCGGTCGCTTTATCAATCAAGGTAACATTTCCCTTAGCAGCATTATCACCTCCATGTGGTAGTGGCTCTGAAAGTTTTCCTTCGAAGCTAAGTCCAAAATAATCAATTTCAACCTTTGTAATTGTTGCTTCTATTTGTTTTTCAGTACTCGTATTCTCGCTAGCTGATACTTGATTAGCTGTGATGACTCCAGTGCCAAGAAGTGATAGAGCTGATATAGTTGCAAGTGTGAATTTTTTAGTTTGTTTGTGCATTCATTTAATACTCCCTATTTTTATTTGTTGTAAAGTAATCAGTTTGTCCAAAAACCTAGACTTTTTTGGACAAACTTGATAGAATGGTAGTGTAATAATAATCGGTCAAAATGTTGGATTTTAGAACTTTTTTTCTAACGAAAACGGCTCTAAAATAGAGTGTATTTCCTGTCCAAAAAATCCTAGGTTTTTTGACAAGAACTATGAATTTTTTATCCAATTATGAAAGGTGCTTTTTGATACTCCTAAGATGTCTGCACCTTCTCGTAAGGTTATTTCTTTTTTCGTATATTGAGCTATTACATCAGGGAGATTATCCGGGGCAAGCAATTTTGGTCTACCGAATTTTTTCCCTTTTTTCTTTGCTTCTCGTATTCCTTCTATTTGTCTTTGTTTGATTTGTTCTCTTTCAAACTGTGCCACATAAGATAGAACTTGCAAAACGATATCGGATATTAGTTTTCCTGTGATATTGTCATAGCTATTCTTTGTGTTTAATAAGGGGAAATCTAAAACAGTTATATTTACTTTCTTTTTCTTAGTAATTGATTGCCATTGTTCTAAAATTTCATCATAGTTTCTTCCCAATCTATCAATTGATTTAATAACTAATTCATCATTCTCCTTCAAGGTAGTTAATAATTTTTGATATTCTATTCTGTCAAAATCCTTTCCTGAAACATAATCAATAAAAATATTTTCTTTTGCTAATTTGTTTTCTACCAAAGCTGAAAATTGTCTATCGATATTTTGTTCTCTTGTAGATACTCGAACATAACCGTAACGCATAAGTCTACCACCTATCTTTTTATCTCTATTTTAGACGAAAAGAAAACTACCGCCCATAATGAGTGGTAGTTTGGTGTACTCTTTGCTACTGTATTTTTTTGCCAAGATTTTGTCTTGGATGCGTGAATAGTAGTGTTGGATAAAAAATCTTAAGGACTTAAAATCCTTTTAAACCAACCTTTTTGATGTTTACAAAAATTAAAAACAGTATGTTCAATTTTTGCATGTTCATCATGGTGATTTACAGTTTCCTTTTTCAATTATTTTCTGTTTTATTTTATCAATTTTAGGGTTAAAAGTCTATTGTTAGTATAAATCCCCTAACATTAAATTACCGAAGAGATTTTCGAAGAGTACGAGTTTGGAACATGAAAACAGCAGTTAATTTCAAGAAACAAAAAAAGAACAGTTTCGACTGTTCTTTTTATCATTATTTGAGACCGTATTTTTTGTTGAAACGATCCACGCGTCCATCTGCTTGAGTGAACTTTTGACGTCCAGTGTAGAATGGGTGTGAGTCTGATGAAATTTCCACACGGATCAATGGGTAAGTTTCGCCTTCGAACTCAACTGTTTCGTTAGAGCGTTTTGTTGAACCGCTAAGGAATTGGTAACCAGTAGTTGTGTCCATGAAGACAACTGGGCGATATTCTGGATGGATATCTTTTTTCATTTTGCAATATTTCCTTTCTGCCATGGTCTCTTTGCGAGCCATAGATTGTTACCATACTAGTCTATCAGATTCTAAAAAGTTTGGCAAGTATTTTATCAGTTTTTAAGCAAGTTTTTTAACTTTTGGTAGATGATTTCGTTTTCTTCTAAACTATAGGAATTAGCACCACTTGCTAGAGGGTGGCCTCCACCATCATGTTCCTTGGCGATTTCATTGATAGGATGGGTTTTACTGCGTAAGCGAACACGGTAGTGGCCATCAGCTTGTTCTACAAAAATTCCCCAGAGACTGACGCTGTCAATACGTCCAGGTGCACCGACAATGGCTGCAGTTTCAGCATCGGTAACATTGAATTGTTTCAAGACTTCTTGACTCAGGATAACGCGCGCTGCTCCATTTTCATCCACTTCCAGATGGTCGTAGATGTAGCCTTGAAGTTTTGCAATTTTGTAGCTCATAGTGTCCATTTTGCGGGTGAGAGCTGCAAAGTCAAAGTTATGTTCTCTCAAATAAGCAGCCAGGCGAAGAGTCCGTGCAGTGGTAGAAGGGTAGAGGAAGCGACCTGTATCACCAACAATTCCTGCAAAGAGCAACTCAGCAGCGCGATCTGACAAGGCCAGTTGAGTTGTTTGGGCAAATAGGGTAATCATCTCACTAGCGCTGCTTGAACTAGTATCCACCCAAGATAGGTTACCGTATACATCATCATTTGGATGGTGGTCAATCTTAATGAGAAAATCACCTTGACGATAGCGCTTATCATCTATACGAGCAGTATTAGCTGTATCACAGACGATGACAAGTGCGCCCTGGTAGGCACTATCTTCAACAAGATCCATTTCAGCCATCCAAGTGAGAGTTGGTTCATCAAAACCAACGGCTTTGATAGTTTTTTCAGGGAAATGATATTCCAGCAAGGCTTTCAAGCCCACTTGACTTCCCAAGGCATCAGGGTCTGGTTTCATATGACGATGAATGATAATCGTGTCGTATTCTTTAATTTTTTCTAAAATTTGATGGCAAATGTCCATAAATAACCTCAATTCTTTCTCATTTCATTGTAGCACAAGAATTTTTATTTTTAAAATGAAAAAGATGTGATATAATGGAGAAAGATAAATTGAGGAGGACGATATGGCATTAGCAAAAATTGTATTTGCCAGTATGACCGGTAATACCGAAGAAATTGCAGATATTGTAGCAGACAAATTACGTGACTTGGGCTTGGATGTCGATGTTGATGAATGTACAACTGTTGACGCTTCAGACTTCTTGGAAGCAGACATCGCTATCGTTGCGACCTATACTTATGGTGATGGAGAATTGCCAGATGAGATGATGGACTTCTACGAAGACCTAGCAGACCTCAACTTGAATGGCAAAATCTACGGAGTGGTCGGCTCAGGAGATACCTTCTACGATGAATTCTGTAAGGCTGTCGATGACTTTGACCGTGTCTTTGTGTCAACAGGAGCAGAAAAAGGTTCAGAGTGTGTTAAAGTTGATCTTTCTGCCGAGGAAGAAGACATCGAACGTTTAGAACAATTCGCAGAAGAATTGGCTGCAAAAGTAGGATAAGCATAAACGTACGCTGATGCAATCAATCAGTGCATTTTTCTTATCGTGACTTGGGATTTTACTAGCCTATTTTGTGGCTTTTTGATACAATAATTCAAATAAAGGAGGAGACTGTATGGATTTAGATATTATTCGTCAAGAAATTGATCAAATCGACGACCAAATTGTCAAACTGTTAGAAGAACGAATGCATTTGGTTGAGGGAGTTGTCGCATATAAGAAGGCTTCGGGGAAACCGATTTTAGATACCAAGAGAGAAGCAGTTATTTTTGAAAAGGTTAGGAGTCGTGTAGAAGAAAAGCGCTATCAGGAGACTATTGTCGCGACTTTTTCAGATATTCTCAAGCGTTCTAGAGACTACCAGGAGGAGGTGAAGGCGCGTGATTAATCAATCGAATCAAGAAAAAATACAGCAGTATTTGGTACTAACCGGGATGGCCCTGATCATCGGTCTCTTGGTCGGTGCGATTGATATGATCTTTGGTCGAGGATTGCTTCTGATCGGGGATTTCCGAAGCCAACACTGGCCCTTGATTCTGTTTTTGGCCTTAGCAGGGCTTGTCATTGTTTATCTCTATAAGCGATTTGGTGGCAAGGCTTCAAAAGGGATGGGCCTGGTCTTTGATGTTGGGCATGCGCGTGAGGAGGAAATCCCCTTGGTCTTGGTGCCTTTGATCATGCTGACGACATGGATGAGCCACCTCTTCGGTGGTTCGGTCGGTCGGGAAGGCGTGGCTGTCCAGATTGGAGCAACCCTTTCACACCGTTTTGCGCGTCATATCAAGATAGCCGATGCTTCGCGTATCTTTCTTATGACCGGGATGGCAGCCGGTTTCGCTGGGCTCTTTCAGACGCCGCTGGCTGCGACCTTTTTTGCCCTTGAAGTCTTGACTGTTGGGGAGTTGCAGCTAATTGCTCTCTATCCAGCGCTTATCGCCTCGATCGTGGCGAGCTTCACCTCTCATGCCCTTGGCTTGGAGAAATTTGCTGTGCCACTCAAGGAAACGCTGATCTGGACACCAGAGACCTTGATCAAAGTTGCTCTTCTTGGCCTAGCTTTTGGCCTTGCTGGAAAGCTCTTTGCAGTCAGCCTTTTCTGGTTGAAGAAAACAGTCGCCAAAGTCCTGCCGAATCCATATATCCGGATTGCTGTCATAGGGGCTGGACTCAGCTTGGTCCTCTTGGCTCTTCAACTGACCAAGGTCGGCTCTTATAGTGGACTAGGGACCAATTTGATTGACGTGGCCTTTCACCAAGGCAATGCGCAGAGCTATGACTGGATCTTGAAGCTTCTCTTTACCGTGGTGACCATCTCTGCTGGTTACCAAGGAGGAGAAGTGACACCGCTCTTTGCGATCGGAGCTACGCTTGGAGTCTTTCTCGCACCTATACTGGGCCTACCCGTCTTGGTCGTAGCAGCTATCGGCTATGCCTGTGTCTTTGGTAGTGCGACCACGACCTTGCTCGCACCGATCTTGATTGGAGGAGAGGTCTTTGGGTATGGCAATCTTCCTTTCTTTGTTATCGCCTGTGTTATCGCCTATTGCCTGCCAAAAGAGTGGAGCATTTATTCCGGTCAAAAAGTTGCAAAAAAGTAGGGAAATAGCTTTACAAACCTGAAAATATCTGATATGATAGTTTTTGTGCGTAATGGAAGCACAAAAATACAGTTTATCCGCTGAGGGAAGTCCCTCAAGATTGACAAAGATAGGAGAATAAAATGAATCCATTAATCCAAAGCTTGACTGAAGGTCAACTTCGTACAGATATCCCATCATTCCGTCCTGGTGACACTGTTCGTGTACACGCGAAAGTTGTCGAAGGTAACCGTGAACGTATCCAGATTTTTGAAGGTGTTGTTATTGCACGTAAAGGTGCTGGCATCTCAGAAAACTACACAGTTCGTAAAATCTCTAACGGTGTAGGTGTTGAGCGTATCTTCCCAATCCACACTCCACGTGTTGAAAAAATCGAAGTTGTTCGTTACGGTAAAGTACGTCGTGCGAAATTGTACTACTTGCGTGCACTTCAAGGTAAGGCAGCTCGTATCAAAGAAATCCGTCGTTAATTCGACTAAAAAACTCTGCTTTGTTCAGCAGAGTTTTTATCTAGCTCCCTTAGTTCAATGGATATAACAACTCCCTCCTAAGGAGTAGTTGCAGGTTCGATTCCTGCAGGGGGCATTTTTAGAAATGTAAAGAAAGACAAAGAAAATTTAAAGTGTTTATTTAATGGCTATTTCCACAATTTTATTTTTAAAAATAATTTAGTATTTTTTGCTTTTTTGACCAAATCATGACTAAAATTTGACCAAAAAAATAGATTTGAATTAAAGAATATAGAATAAAGTGGATCAGGAAGCTGGTCTATTTTATTTTGTAGTTATTAATGAACAGTTTTATTGATGAAGTTATTTCCTGAAGCTATTTAATTGTGTTGAGATTTGATAAAGCTAGTTTAAAAAATGAGAAAATTAAGTACTTTATTTTTGGTGATAAAAATGTGAATTTAGATAAATATATTTAATTTATAGTAGATAATTTTATTATATATTTTTTAAGTTTATAATATTCAGTTTAAGTTAAATAGTTGTGATTATAGTATATAAGTTTTTCTTTGTTAATGGTATAATGTAAAGTATATAGAGCCATTTTTTGAGGTGAAAGTTTGGCGAATAATAGACAAATTGAGACATTAGGTGTTTCATATCTGACGACATTCATAAATAGACATAGTTTACTTCAGACTTATTTTGATAGTAATGATAAAACTCCAGTCTGGGATGGTGAGATTCACGTTCTTAAATCTTCTAGTGAGAAAAAAAGTGAAATATTTGGTAAAGTGCCTGTTCAAATTAAAGCTACAAGGCAACAGAAGAATAAATTGAAATCCTTCTCGTTAGACATAAGTGATTTAGAATTATATTCAAAAAATGGTGGTGTAGTTTTATTTGTAGTTTGGTTAAGTGAGAATGGTGATTTAAGAAATATCTACTATAAATCATTACCTCCTCTTTCTATAAAAAAACTAATCAAAAAAAGTAATTTAAAAAATAAAACAACAAGTAATAAGAAACTTTCTGTACAGATTCATGAATTAGACGAACAAAAACTGTACCCCATGCTAGTCGATTTTATAACAAATAGTCGTAAGCAGTATAGCTTCATAAATGTTGATGGTATTTCAGTTGAAGATATCTCTGATGATAGTAATCTTAAATTCTATTTTTATGGTCAAGAAAAAGGAGAGATCTTTAACTATCAGGAAGAAAATGATCTCTTCCTTTATTATAAAGATCCTTTAACTGGTATTGAAGTACCACTTGAAAATACAATAAAAGTTGTCGAAACTTACGAGGAAACAGATTTAATTATTACAGTTGGAGGTACTATTTTTCAAGATGTAAAAAGGCATCGATTCCCTGATGGGAGTGTACAACTCCATTTTGGTGAAGGTTTTAAACTGTCCTTTGATGTTAAGAAGAAACAATTCACATTTAACTACACAAGACCTAATTTGTTATCAAAAGCTATAAAGTGCACTCAGGCACTTCAAGAACTAGGAAAATTCGGATATTGCAAGCTCAATGGCAATAAAATAGAACTAGATGAACAGTCAATATTGGATATCACTTCACGTGATATAGAGACTGAGATAAAGGAATTGGTACAGATTTTAAACTTCATGGAAAATATGGGGATACAAAAAGAGGTTGATCTAACTTACTTTGATAAACAATCTCTAAGAAATCTAAATATTCTCAATTCAGGCCTTATTCTAAAGAAGAAAGTTGCCTTAAATTATAATGAATCAAAATTATTTCACCTAAGGATTGCTAATATCCACATTATTACCTTATATGACTTTGAGACAGATAATATTGGAACTATGATAGATATTTTTACTGAAACTCCTTGGTGTAGGAAAGGTGAGGGTGAAGATTCTTCCTACATTTCTATCTTTGAGGTTTTAGAACCAAATGACTGGCTAAAAATAGATAATTGTGATTTTGATTCGGTTATTTCCTCTTACCAAAGATTAGTTGATAATGGCTTGAAATTTGAAGATGCTAACAACACTATTATAAAAATAGTTATTGCTGCTGACATGGCAGAAGATGTTGCTAGAAGAGAGTTATTGCTTAATTGGGCACAATGTCTTTCTGATTGGAACTTAAAATACTCCCAAAATAGTGAGATGGTTATAATAAATGACCTTCAAATAAAATCTAGAGCTCGTAAATTAAACAGCAAAGAAATGGAGATTCTGAGCAACATTTTAGTAAATAGTAATGATAACTATGAACTTTGTTTCGGTTCATCAGTGTTATTAAAATCGAAACCACAAGCTGATTTGTTTTGGAATAAACTGGATAATGAGACAAAAGAAAGATATAAAGACTTTCCTATTTATACTTTGTATATGAAATTATCGTAAAATTAAAATAGATTATAAAGAGATAACATATGGAAATAAAAAGGGTGATTTACTACAATTCAGTACCACAATTAAGGAAGCAATACCTATTTTTTACTCTCAAGATTTAAGTAACTGTACAACAGCCATTCAATTTATTGATTTACTCTTATTGTGATATGTTCATACTAAAAACCGCTCAGCTGAGCGGTTTTTATCTATTCTTTCCTTTTACAGTACCCATGTACGGATGGCATGGGCTACGCCTGATTCGTCATTAGATTTAGTTATGTATTTGGCGATTTTTTTGATTTCTGGATTTCCATTTTCCATGACAACTGGATTACCCACGACTTCCAGCATGGCACGGTCATTTTCTTCGTCACCTATCGCCATGGTTTCATCTTTGGTCAATCCTAGTTTTTCAGCTAAGTGAGTGATGGCTGAACCCTTATCTACATTCTTTTTAAGGAGTTCGAGGTAGAAAGGAGCCGATTTGTTGATGGAGTAGCGTTCGTAAAATTCTGCTGGGATTTTTTCAATGGCAGCATCGAGAATCTCAGGTTCATCGATGAACATACATTTAACGATTTCCTTGTCAGCCATTTCTTCAGGGGTGCGGTAGAAGATAGGCATGCTGACGAGGGTTGATTCGTGCACAGTGTATTTTCCGATATTGCGATTTGCAGTGTAGATACCATCCTTAGTAATAGCATGCATGTGAACACCGAGCTTGCGACTGAGGAATTCCATATCCAGATAATCCTCATAGGTTAAGGATTCGCTGATAATCTCATGTCCAGTAGCAGTTTCTTGGACAAGGGCACCGTTGAAGGTCACCACATAGTCACCCTCGTCTCTCAACTGCAAGTCGTCCAGAAGTTTGGCAACACCTGCGATAGGGCGGCCAGTTGCAATTACGACTTTGACACCAGCTTCTTTGGCATCTTGGATGGCAGAAAAGACTTTAGGAGTGATTTCCTTTTGGCTATTGACTAGGGTTCCGTCGATATCAACGGCAATTAGTTTAATACTCATAAATTTCCTCTTCTAGTTTTTATTTGGGGTAAAATGATCGTTCTCAATCAAGTGTAAAAATTGCTGGGTGATGCTTGCGAAGATGCTGTTTTGATCCAACATTTCTTTTGGGAAATAGAAACGATTATCTCCGTGGCGACTGCCAGCAAGAGATTGGACGATAGGAGACAGGCTAGAGAGTTCGGCCAGTTCTCCATTTTTTTGTAAAATCTCAATCTGTGTCCTTGGATTTTCAGATTCGGGACGATAGATATCATAAGGGAGGTCAAAATTCTTATGAATGGCAGTGTAGTAGTCGGGATCAAAGCCAATGTCCTCAACCAATTTTCTCATGCTGGCGAGTTGGTCTTGGTCTTCTTGTGAAAAAGTAATGGATTTAAAGACCTTGCGGTTGACAAAGCGCTGTGATAAGTCTGCTAAAATCTTGTCAGGACTGGTCATCCAGAGCTGGAAGTAGGTATTCATCACACCATCATCTAGAGCCAGATAGTCAGATAAGGTCACATTTTTTTCAAAGAAAGGTAGGAGGTGTGGGGAAGTTCGTGCAAAGAAGTCTTTGTCCTCAGGATAGAGTTCCTTGGCGCGCTTGAGGAGATTCTGTAGGAGAACTTCCATGGCGCGTGTTGCGGGGTGGAAATAAACCTGCATGTACATCTGGTAGCGACTGAGGACGTAGTCTTCGATGGCGTGCATGCCATTGCGCTGAAAGGCGATACCATTTTCGACAGGACGAATGACTCGGAGTATGCGAGTCAGGTCAAATTCCCCATAGGATGCTCCTGTAAAATAGGAGTCACGCAAGAGATAGTCCATGCGGTCTGCATCAATCTGACTAGAAATGAGTTGCACGACCTGCTTGTTAGGATAGGTGTGGTTGATGACACTGGCAACCTTTTCTGGAAAATCTGGCGCCACTTGTAGCAGGACTTGGTGAATCTCCGTCTCAGGACTTTGGATGATTTCCTGGGTGATGGCCTCATGGTCTGTATCAAAGAGATGTTCAAAAGTATGGGAGTAAGCACCATGTCCAAGGTCGTGTAGGAGAGCAGCGGTCATGGTGAGGAGTGATTCGGCAGGATTCCATTCTTCAGGATATTTCTCTTCAAAAATCTCTGTGATGCGTCGTGCAATTTCATAGACTCCTAGACAGTGGGAGAAGCGGCTGTGCTCCCCACCGTGGAAGGTATAACTGGAAGTTCCCAGTTGTTTGATACGTCGCAAACGTTGAAATTCTTTTGTATTAATCAAGTCATAGATGATTTGATTATTGACATGGATGTAGTTGTGAACTGGGTCACGGAATACTTTTTCGTTCATATGACCATTATAGCAAAATCCTGCTCTTTTTGGTAAAATAGTAGGACAAGAGAGAAGAAAGAGGACTTGATGTGAAGATTCGGATGCGAAATAGGATTCAGTTTGATGAGCAGTTGGAAGTGATTGACCAGCTTTATGATGTGGAAGTGCATGAAAAAGGAGATTATAGCTACCTGCTTTTCTATAATGAAGAAAAGGAAAAAGTGGTTATTAAATTTCATGGTCAAGAACTGGTGATGAGCCGTTTTTCAAATCCCAAGACCATTATGCGCTTTCTAAAGGATAGCGATAGTTTAGCCTATATTCCGACACCTATGGGCATGCAGGAGTTTATCATCCAAACGAGCCATTATCAAGTTGATGGGCAAAAGATTGAACTAGATTATCAACTACAAAATCAAGAGGGACATCCCTTTGCCCGCTATCAATTGGAAATTACTTGGGGCTAGTCTCTTGTTTTTTTCAAATTTACCTGGCTATCTTCTCGGATTAGCCTGCTAATGTGGTAGATTAGGCTATTTTTTGGTATAATAAAAGTTATGGAAATCGAAAAAACCAATCGTATGAATGCGCTCTTTGAATTTTATGCGGCGCTTTTGACAGATAAGCAAATGAATTATATCGAGCTCTACTACGCTGATGATTACAGCCTTGCTGAGATTGCCGAGGAGTTTGGTGTCAGTCGTCAGGCTGTCTATGATAATATCAAGCGGACAGAAAAGATTCTGGAAGATTATGAGATGAAATTGCACATGTACTCGGACTACATTGTTCGCAGTCAAATTTTTGATCAGATTTTGGAGCGTTATCCCAAGGATAACTTTCTGCAGGAGCAGATAGAAATTTTAACAAGCATTGATAATAGAGAATAAGAGGAAGAAAAATGGCATTTGAAAGTTTAACAGAACGTTTGCAGAACGTCTTTAAAAATCTACGTAAAAAAGGAAAAATCTCTGAAGCTGATGTCCAAGAGGCAACCAAAGAAATTCGCTTGGCCTTGCTTGAGGCCGACGTTGCCTTGCCTGTTGTAAAGGACTTTATCAAGAAAGTTCGTGAGCGTGCAGTCGGGCATGAGGTCATTGATACCCTAAATCCTGCGCAACAAATTATTAAAATCGTTGATGAGGAACTGACAACTGTTTTAGGTTCTGATACGGCTGAGATTATCAAGTCACCTAAGATTCCTACAATCATCATGATGGTTGGTTTGCAGGGGGCTGGTAAAACAACTTTTGCAGGTAAATTGGCCAACAAACTCAAAAAAGAAGAAAATGCCCGTCCTTTGATGATTGCGGCGGATATTTACCGTCCTGCGGCTATTGACCAGCTGAAGACACTGGGGCAACAGATTGATGTGCCGGTTTTCGCTCTTGGTACAGAGGTACCAGCTGTTGAGATTGTTCGTCAAGGTTTGGAACAAGCCCAAGCCAATCACAACGACTATGTTTTGATTGATACAGCAGGGCGTTTGCAGATTGATGAGCTTTTGATGAATGAGCTTCGTGACGTGAAAGCATTGGCTCAACCAAACGAAATTCTGCTTGTCGTTGATGCCATGATTGGTCAGGAAGCGGCCAATGTTGCGCGTGAGTTCAATGCTCAGTTGGAAGTGACTGGTGTTATTCTTACCAAGATTGATGGCGATACTCGTGGTGGTGCTGCCCTATCTGTTCGACACATTACTGGCAAACCAATCAAGTTCACTGGTACAGGTGAAAAGATTACGGACATTGAGACCTTCCACCCAGACCGTATGTCAAGCCGTATCCTTGGCATGGGAGATATGCTCACTTTGATTGAGAAAGCTTCTCAGGAATACGATGAGCAAAAAGCCCTTGAAATGGCTGAGAAGATGCGTGAAAACACCTTTGATTTCAATGATTTCATTGATCAGTTGGATCAGGTGCAAAACATGGGGCCGATGGAAGACTTGCTCAAGATGATTCCAGGTATGGCCAATAATCCAGCACTTCAAAACATGAAGGTGGATGAACGCCAGATTGCTCGCAAACGTGCCATTGTGTCTTCAATGACACCTGAAGAACGTGAAAATCCAGATTTGTTAAATCCGAGCCGTCGCCGTCGTATCGCAGCTGGTTCTGGAAATACCTTTGTCGAAGTCAATAAATTTATCAAGGACTTTAACCAGGCTAAACAGCTCATGCAAGGTGTCATGTCTGGAGATATGAACAAAATGATGAAGCAAATGGGAATCAATCCAAACAACCTTCCTAAAAATATGCCAAATATGGGAGGAATGGATATGTCTGCCCTTGAAGGAATGATGGGACAAGGCGGTATGCCTGACCTGTCAGCTCTCGGAGGA
Organism: Streptococcus sp. 27098_8_103; assembly: GCF_041432345.1. GTDB lineage: Bacteria > Bacillota > Bacilli > Lactobacillales > Streptococcaceae > Streptococcus > Streptococcus mitis_BV. The sequence continues at coordinate 1,733 of NZ_JAPVZK010000024.1, read as the reverse complement.
GCAGGAATGCCAGATATGAGCCAGCTGTTTGGTGGCGGACTCAAAGGTAAAATCGGTGAATTTGCTATGAAACAGTCCATGAAACGCATGGCTAACAAAATGAAGAAAGCGAAGAAAAAACGCAAGTAAGACAAGGGAAGGCCACAGGGCTTTCCTTTTTTAGAAAGAAGAAAAATGAGCACTTCCGTAATTGGAAATGCTCGTTTTTTGATGTGTTTAGACTCTTAATCTTTATTTTCGTATGGTAAGATCAAGTTCAAGATGATTCCTGTCATGGCTGATAGGGCAGTACCTGAAAGGGTAACTGGACCAAGTTTAAGGATAGCTCCTCCAAGTCCAAGTACCAACATAGCACTTGCGATGATTAGGTTACGCATTTGACTGAAGTCTACACGTTCTTTGATCAAGACTTTCAAACCATTACTTGCGATAACTCCGTAGAGAAGGATTGACATACCACCAAGTACAGCATTTGGAATGGTTGAAATCAAGGCAGTGAATTTACCAAGGAAGCTAAGGGCAATCGCGATGAAGGCAGCGTTACGGATAACTGAGACAGAAGCGATACGAGTCATACCGATAACCCCTGTATTTTCTCCATAAGTTGTATTGGCTGGTCCACCAAGGAAGGCAGAAACTGAAGTTGCGATACCGTCACCAAGAAGAGTACGGTGAAGACCTGGTTCTTTCAAGAATTGACGGCCACAGATTTGACCCAAAACAGTATGGTCTCCGATATGTTCAGAAATTGTTACGATAGCGATTGGCAAGATAGCGATGGTTTCTGGACCGAAGTAAAGATTGTATTCTTTAAAGGCACCGCCTGTATTAAATGGCAAGTAGAAACCAGGAATCTCGAACCAGTTGGCTTTAAGAACTGGTGTAAAGTCAACCAAGCCAAGTGTTAGTGCGAAGAGGTAACCACCGATAATGGCAAAGAGGAATGGAATGATTCGTAGGAAGCCTTTTCCTTTTGTATTGATAAAGGCAGCAATCAAGAAAGTAACAACTGCTACAAGAGCATTTTTCCAATTCCCGTCAGCTACAAGACCAGCATTGGTAACAGCTGAACCTGCAAGTCCCAGACCGATAACGATAATCATAGGTCCGATGATGATTGGTGGCAAGAGTTTATCAATCCATTTTGTACCTGCAAAACGAACACCTGCAGCCACAAGGACATAGACCAAACCAGTCAAGATAACTCCTGTTTGAGCAGCAGATACATCACCACCCATTTCTTTCATAGCCAGTGACATTGCTGTGATAAAGGCAAAAGAAGAACCTAGATAAACTGGAACTTTAAATCCAGTTGAAATCATATAGATGAGTGTCCCGACACCTGAAGCAAAAAGGGCAACAGATACAGGCATTCCCAAAATCAATGGTACCAAGATGGTCGCACCAAACATAGCGAACACGTGTTGGAAGCTGAGTAGGATACCTTTTCCAGCTGAAGGACGTTGGTCAACGTCGAGTAACAAATCAACAGTTGATTCTTGTTTCATATAAACCTCACTTTTGGGCATCAAAAAAGAGCCCATTATTTTACAGCAATAGGCTCTCAGAGTAAGACTTCTCTAAAATCTAGACTTTAAAGAGTTTCAAGTATTTCTGCGTCTTCGTCACCTCACGGGATGACATTAAAAACCTTTGCTTAGGATAGTATAGCAGAAAAAAATGATTTTGTAAATCATTTTTTCCCGAGCCTAAAAATAAAAGAGCGAGGCTAA
>NZ_JAPVZK010000023.1:0-31267 GCF_041432345.1 Streptococcus sp. 27098_8_103 | reverse complement strand
GAAAAAAGTCTACTTTTTTTTATAAAAGCCTTTACAAAAAAAATTAAAGTGGTATAATTGAATTATAGAAAGTGCAAACGTTTTCGTAAAACGTTTGCCTAAATAAAAATAAAGGAGATTTGAATGATGAAAGATACATTCAAAAATGTCTTGTCTTTCGAGTTTTGGCAAAAATTCGGTAAGGCTTTGATGGTGGTTATCGCGGTTATGCCGGCTGCTGGTTTGATGATTTCAATCGGTAAGTCTATCGTAATGATTAACCCAACTTTTGCACCACTTGTAGTTACAGGTGGAATTCTTGAGCAAATTGGTTGGGGGGTTATCGGTAACCTTCACATTTTGTTTGCCCTAGCAATTGGAGGAAGCTGGGCTAAAGAACGTGCTGGTGGTGCTTTCGCCGCTGGTCTTGCCTTCATCTTGATTAACCGTATCACTGGTACAATCTTTGGTGTATCAGGAGATATGTTGAAAAATCCAGATGCTATGGTCACAACTCTCTTTGGTGGTTCAATCAAAGTTGCTGATTACTTCATTAGTGTTCTTGAAGCTCCAGCATTGAACATGGGTGTGTTTGTAGGGATTATCTCAGGTTTTGTAGGGGCAACTGCTTACAATAAATACTACAACTTCCGTAAACTTCCTGATGCACTTTCATTCTTCAACGGGAAACGTTTCGTACCATTTGTAGTTATTCTTCGTTCAGCAATCGCTGCAATTCTACTTGCTGCCTTCTGGCCAGTAGTTCAAACAGGTATCAATAGCTTTGGTATCTGGATTGCCAACTCACAAGAAACTGCTCCAATCCTTGCACCATTCTTGTATGGTACTTTGGAACGTTTGCTCTTGCCATTTGGTCTTCACCATATGTTGACTATCCCAATGAACTACACAGCTCTTGGTGGTACTTATGACATTTTAACTGGTGCAGCTAAAGGTACTCAAGTATTTGGTCAAGACCCACTATGGCTTGCATGGGTAACAGACCTTGTTAACCTTAAAGGTACAGATGCAAGTCACTACCAACAATTGTTAGATACTGTTCACCCAGCTCGTTTCAAAGTTGGACAAATGATCGGTTCATTCGGTATCTTGATGGGTATGATCGTTGCTATCTACCGTAATGTCGATGCTGATAAGAAACATCAATATAAAGGTATGATGATTGCGACAGCTCTTGCAACATTCTTGACAGGGGTTACTGAACCAATCGAATACATGTTCATGTTTGTAGCAACACCTATGTATCTTGTTTACTCACTTGTTCAAGGTGCTGCCTTCGCTATGGCTGACGTAGTAAACCTACGTGTCCACTCATTCGGTTCAATTGAATTCTTGACTCGTACACCACTAGCAATTAATGCTGGTATTGGTATGGATATCGTTAACTTTATCTGGGTAACTGTTCTCTTTGCCGTAATCATGTACTTTATCGCAAACTTCATGATTCAAAAATTCAACTACGCAACTCCAGGACGTAACGGAAATTACGAAACTGCTGAAGGTTCAGAAGAAGCTAGTAGCGAAGTGAAAGTTGCAGCAGGCTCTCAAGCTGTAAACATTATTAACCTTCTTGGTGGACGTGCAAACATCGTTGATGTTGATGCATGTATGACTCGTCTTCGTGTAACTGTAAAAGATGCTGACAAAGTCGGTGATGCAGAACAATGGAAAGCAGAAGGAGCTATGGGTCTTGTCATGAAAGGACAAGGAGTTCAAGCTATCTACGGTCCAAAAGCAGACGTATTGAAATCTGATATCCAAGATATCCTTGATTCAGGTGAAATCATTCCTGAAACTCTTCCAAGCCAAATGACTGAAGCACAACAAAACACTGTTCACTTCAAAGGTCTTACTGAGGAAGTTTACTCAGTAGCAGACGGTCAAGTTGTTGCTTTGGAACAAGTAAAAGATCCAGTATTTGCTCAAAAAATGATGGGTGATGGATTTGCAGTAGAACCTGCAAATGGAAACATTGTATCTCCAGTTTCAGGTACTGTATCAAGCATCTTCCCAACAAAACATGCTCTTGGTATTGTGACTGAACCAGGTCTTGAAGTATTGGTTCACATTGGTTTGGACACAGTAAGTCTTGAAGGTAAACCATTTACAGTTCATGTTGCTGAAGGACAAAAAGTTGCAGCAGGAGATCTTCTTGTCACAGCTGACTTGGATGCTATCCGTGCAGCAGGACGTGAAACTTCAACAGTAGTTGTCTTCACAAATGGTGATGCAATTAAATCAGTTAAATTAGAAAAAACAGGTTCTCTTGCAGCTAAAACAGCAGTTGCTAAAGTAGAATTGTAATATACTTGAGGTTGGAAGCTGTATTCCAACCTCTTATTTTGGGAGAAAAGAATGAAATTTTTAACACTCAATACTCACAGTTGGATGGAGAAAGAAGCAGAGGAAAAATTCCAGATTTTGCTTGAGGATATTCTTGAAAAAGACTATGATTTGATTTGTTTCCAAGAAATCAATCAGGAGATCACTTCGCCAGTGGTGGAGGTTAATGACCTTTATCAAGCTTTGCCAGCAGCTGAGCCTATTCACCAAGACCATTATGTTAGACTTTTGGTTGAAAAGTTGTCAGAGCAAGGGAAAGATTACTACTGGACTTGGGCCTATAACCATATTGGTTATGACCGCTACCATGAAGGTGTGGCTATCTTGTCTAAAACACCTATTGAAGCAAGAGAAATTTTGGTTTCAGATGTGGATGATCCAACAGACTATCATACTCGCCGTGTCGCCCTGGCTGAAACTGTAGTTGATGGCAAGGACCTTGCAGTTGCCAGTGTCCACCTTTCTTGGTGGGATAAAGGTTTCCAAGAAGAATGGGCGCGATTTGAGGCTGTCTTGAAAGAATTGAACAAGCCACTTTTGCTGGCTGGAGATTTCAACAATCCAGCAGGTCAGGAAGGTTACCAAGCTATTTTAGCTAGTCCATTAGGCTTACAAGACGCTTTTGAAGTTGCTCAAGAGAAAAGCGGTAGCTATACCGTTCCACCAGAAATTGATGGCTGGAAGGGGAATACAGAACCCCTTCGAATCGACTATGTTTTTACTACCAAAGAGTTAGAGGTGGAAAATTTACATGTCGTATTTGATGGTAACAAGGGTCCGCAAGTTAGTGATCACTATGGCTTGAATGCTATTTTAAACTGGAAATAAGGACTGAAAAGAGGTTGGGATTCACAAATTCCAGCCTTTTTCTGACTAGAAAAGGTGCTGGAAATAGCCTAAATAAGTGAGACTACTGAAATGGAATAAAATGTGGTATAATTGATAGGATAGATAGAATCGAGGATATTATGTCATTTACGAAATTTCAATTTAAAAACTATATTAGAGAAGCCTTGGAGGAGTTGAAATTTATAACTCCAACAGAGGTACAAGATAAGTTGATTCCCATTGTCTTGGCAGGCCGAGATTTGGTTGGAGAATCAAAAACAGGTTCGGGTAAGACTCACACTTTCCTATTGCCGATTTTCCAGCAATTAGATGAAACCAGCGATAGTGTTCAAGCAGTCATTACTGCACCGAGCCGTGAATTAGCTACTCAAATTTACCAAGCAGCCCGTCAGATTGCAGCCCACTCAGAGGTAGAAATTCGTGTGGTTAATTATGTGGGTGGTACAGATAAGGCTCGCCAGATTGACAAATTGGCAAGTAACCAGCCTCATATTGTTATCGGAACGCCTGGCCGTATTTATGACTTAGTTAAGTCTGGTGACCTAGCTATTCACAAGGCTAAGACCTTTGTGGTCGATGAGGCAGATATGACCTTGGATATGGGATTCTTGGAAACTGTTGATAAGATTGCTGGAAGCCTTCCAAAAGACTTGCAATTCATGGTCTTCTCAGCGACTATCCCACAAAAACTGCAACCATTCTTGAAAAAATACTTGTCAAATCCTGTTATGGAGAAAATCAAGACCAAAACGGTCATTTCTGATACCATTGATAATTGGTTGATTTCGACCAAGGGTCGTGACAAGAATGCTCAAATTTACCAATTGACCCAGTTGATGCAACCGTATTTGGCAATGATTTTTGTTAACACTAAAACGCGTGCTGATGAATTGTATTCATATCTGACTGCTCAAGGCTTGAAGGTGGCAAAAATCCATGGGGGTATTGCCCCTCGTGAGCGCAAACGTATCATGAACCAGGTGAAAAATCTGGATTTTGAGTATATTGTCGCAACAGATTTGGCAGCGCGTGGAATTGACATTGAAGGTGTCAGCCATGTCATCAATGATGCTATTCCGCAAGATTTGTCCTTCTTTGTTCACCGTGTTGGTCGTACTGGACGAAATGGCCTACCAGGTACAGCTATTACCCTTTATCAGCCAAGCGATGACTCGGATATCCGTGAGTTGGAGAAATTGGGAATCAAGTTTACTCCGAAGATGGTAAAAGATGGAGAATTCCAAGATACCTATGACCGTGATCGTCGTGCCAACCGTGAGAAAAAACAAGATAAACTTGATATCGAAATGATTGGTTTGGTTAAAAAGAAAAAGAAAAAAGTCAAACCGGGTTATAAGAAGAAAATTAAATGGGCGGTTGATGAAAAACGCCGCAAAACCAAACGCGCTGAAAATCGTGCTCGTGGCCGTGCAGAGCGTAAAGCAAAACGTCAAACATTTTAATAGTAATTGTTGGAGTACTGACCTCCAACTTTTTTTATTTATGAGAACGAACTATCTATACAGAAACACTACATTAAAGACTGCAAATTGCGTTTAAAAATGGTATAATGATAAAGTTATATAGTCCCGATAAGATGGTAGGTATTCAGCACTAAGAAATTTCCTATCAGTACTTTGTAACTCTATAACACTATTTTTAAGGGGGGACATTTTTATGTCAGAACGTAAATTATTCACGTCTGAATCTGTATCTGAGGGGCATCCAGATAAGATTGCAGACCAAATTTCAGATGCGATTTTGGATGCTATCTTAGCCAAGGATCCAGAGGCGCACGTTGCTGCAGAGACAGCTGTATATACTGGTTCCGTCCACGTTTTTGGTGAAATTTCTACAAATGCCTATGTGGATATTAACCGTGTGGTTCGTGATACCATTGCAGAGATTGGCTATACCAATACAGAATATGGATTTTCTGCTGAGACTGTAGGAGTACATCCATCTTTGGTAGAACAATCTCCTGACATTGCCCAAGGTGTTAACGAAGCCTTGGAGGTTCGTGGAAATGCAGACCAAGATCCATTGGACTTAATTGGAGCTGGTGACCAAGGTCTCATGTTTGGCTTTGCAGTGGATGAAACAGAAGAGCTCATGCCCTTGCCAATTTCACTCAGCCATAAATTGGTTCGTCGTCTGGCAGATCTTCGTAAGTCTGGGGAAATTAGCTATCTTCGCCCAGATGCTAAATCACAAGTTACAGTTGAGTATGATGAAAATGATCGTCCAGTACGTGTGGACACAGTTGTTATTTCAACTCAGCATGATCCAGAAGTCAGCAACGAACAAATCCATCAAGACGTGATTAACAAGGTTATCAAAGAAGTAATTCCAGCATCTTATTTGGATGAGCAAACAAAATTCTTTATCAATCCAACTGGTCGATTTGTAATCGGTGGACCTCAAGGGGACTCAGGTTTGACAGGTCGTAAGATTATCGTGGATACCTATGGTGGCTATTCTCGTCATGGTGGCGGTGCCTTCTCTGGTAAGGATGCGACTAAGGTAGACCGTTCAGCCTCTTATGCGGCTCGTTACATTGCCAAAAATATCGTTGCAGCTGGTTTGGCTAAGAAGGCAGAAGTGCAATTAGCCTACGCTATTGGTGTTGCCCAACCTGTTTCTGTTCGTATCGATACTTTTGGTACGGGAACAGTAGCTGAAAGCAAGCTTGAAAAAGCAGCTCGTCAAACCTTTGATCTTCGCCCTGCAGGGATAATCCAAATGCTGGACCTCAAGCGTCCAATTTACCGTCAAACAGCGGCTTATGGACACATGGGACGTACGGATATTGATCTTCCATGGGAACGTTTGGATAAGGTAGATGCTTTGAAAGAAGCAGTAAAATAAGATTTTAAGAGGGAGTTCCCCTCTTTTTAATATACTATTTCCTCTAAAATAATTGAAATTATAGCCTGAATTTGATATGATATCTCTATGGATAAAAGTAGAGCAAAACGTGTTGAGCACGATAAAAAGAGAATCGGTTTAATAGCCATGGTAGCTATCTTTTCAGTAAGTATTTGCGTCCTTGGTTCAATGATTGGATACAAAGTATATACAAAGCAAAGTTTTGAACAAAGGATTGAATCTCTCAAGAAAGAGAAAGATGATCAATTAAGTGAGGGAAATCAGAAAGATCATTTTCGTAAGGGACAAGCAGAAGTAATTGCCTATTATCCTCTCCAAGGGGAGCAAGTGATTTCATCTGTAAAAGAAATCATGATACAGGATATTAAGGAAAATCTGGAAGACAAGGAAAATCTGGTTTTTTATTATACGGAGAAACAGGATTCGACTTTAAAAGGGATTGTCAACCGAAGTGTGATGAAACAAGTCTATGATTTAACTTCGTCAAAAGTTGAAGAGACTGAAAAAACTAGTCTAGCGAAAGTGCATTTGACAGAAAATGGTAAACCTTTTACCCTTGATCAACTATTTTCAGATGCTAGTAAGGCTAAAGAGCAACTGATAAAAGAACTGACTTCTTTCTTACAGGACAAGAAATTGGAGCAAGAAAAGATTGATCAAGTTGTTAAAGGTTTCTCTGACCAAGACTTGTCTGCATGGAATTTTGATTACAAGGATAGTCAGATTATCCTTTATCCAAGTCAGTCAGTTGAAAATCTAGACGAGATTGCCTTGCCAGTATCTAGTTTCTTTGAAGTTATTCAGTCCTCTTATTTATTAGATAAGGATGCAGAGCTATATAAGGCTTATTATGAAAAGAAAAATCGTAAAGTAGTGGCCCTGACTTTTGATGATGGACCAAATCCTGCAACGACAAATCAAGCATTAGATACTCTTTCTAAGTATGGTATCAAGGCAACTTTCTTTGTTCTAGGTAAGAATGTTTCTGGAAATGAAGAGATTTTGAAACGCATGAAATCGGATGGACATGTCATTGGAAACCATAGTTGGAGTCATCCAGTGCTTTCAAAACTTTCCCTTGATGAAGCTAAAAAACAAATTACTGATACTGAGGATGCGCTAACTAAAGTGTTGGGTTCTAGTTCCAAACTCATGCGTCCGCCTTATGGAGCCATTACAGACGACATTCGCAATAGCCTTGATTTGAGCTTTATTATGTGGGATGTGGATAGTCTGGACTGGAAGAACAAAAATGAAGCAGCGATTTTGACAGAAATTCAACGAGAAGTCAAGAATGGTTCTATTATTCTCATGCATGATATCCATGCTGAAACAGTGAATGCTCTGCCGAAGGTTATTGACTATTTGAAAGGGCAAGGTTATGACTTTGTTACCGTACCAGATTTGTTAGACTCTCGTCTTAAAGCTCATCAGCTCTATTACGACCGCAATCAATAATACACAAAATCTAAAGAGAAAAGTTTTCCTTGAAAATTTGGCTCTTTGGATTTTCTTCTCATAGAAAGGAAAAATAATGAAATCTTATACTTTAAACAATGGTGTTACAATTCCAGTACTGGGATTTGGAACCTGGAAAGCTGAAAATGGAGAGATTGCCTACAAAGCAGTTTTAGAGGCTTTAAAGGTAGGTTATCGCCATATCGATACGGCAGCGATTTATAAAAATGAAGAAAGCGTTGGTCGTGCTATTCAAGATAGTGGCATTCCGAGGGAGGAAATCTTTATAACCAGTAAACTCTGGAATACAAATCACAACTATGAGCAAGCTCGTCAAGCTTTTGAAGAGTCTTTAGGGAAGCTGGGCTTGGATTATTTGGATCTGTATTTGATTCATTGGCCGAACCCAAAACCTTTAAGAGAAAATGAGGCATGGAAAACTCGCAATGCTGAGATTTGGAGAGCGATGGAGGATCTATACCTAGAAGGTAAAATCCGTGCTATCGGAGTTAGTAATTTCCTTCCCCATCATTTTGATGCCTTGCTTGAAACAGCAACTATAGTTCCTGCGGTCAATCAAATTCGTTTGGCACCAGGTGTGTATCAAGGGGAAGTAGTAGATTACTGTCGAGAAAAAGGAATTTTATTGGAAGCTTGGGGGCCTTTTGGTCAGGGAGAACTGTTTGATAGCAAGCAAGTGCAAGAAATTGCGGCAAATCACGGAAAGTCTGTTGCTCAAATAGCCTTGGCCTGGAGCTTGGCAGAAGGATTTTTACCACTCCCAAAATCTGTCACAGCGTCTCGTATTCAGGCTAATCTTGATTGCTTTGGAATTGAACTGAGTCATGAGGAAAGAGAAACCTTAAAAACGATTCCTGTTCAGTCGGGTGCTCCACGAGTTGATGATATGGATTTCTAGAAAATCATAAAAAGAATTGTACATTCTTCTAATTTTTGATATAATAGTCAGCAGGAAAGAAAGTCTTATGGCGTTCTTCAAGCGAGCTTGGGATAGTGGGAGCCAAGTAGGGCAAAATAAGGAACTGGCGCTTTCTGTAGTATTTTTAAAAACAATGAAGTAATAAATTAGGGTGGAACCGCGTTTCTGACGCCCCTAGTCGCAAGGCTTGGGTGTTGAAATTCGGTTCTTTTTGAATTCGTCTAATGCCTAAGTAGAAAGGAGCATAATGCTTAAAGGATCTTGTTTATGTAAAGCAGTGACCTACACTCTAGATGAGGAATTATCGGAATTAGTTTTTTGTCATTGCTCATTTTGTCGGAAAGCAACTGCGTCTGCCTATACAGTTAATGCTAAAGTTAGCAGTGAAAAGCTAGTATTGCATGGAAAAGAAAAGCTTGTTTCCTATAGTTCTTCTCCAGGAAAACAGCGTTATTACTGCCAGAACTGTCATAGTCAAATTTTCACTGTTCAAGAAAATATACCAGAAGTCTGTGTTTTGAAATTAGGTACAATAGATGAATGCGATCAGAATTTACAAACTGTTCCTAAACGTCATATTTTTCAGGACCCAGCCTTTTCTTGGTTGCTTGAAAAATAAATCTAAGAAGATAATATAAATTAAAGGAGTAAACAATGTCTAAAAAATTGACTTTCCACTGCGTCAGTGGCAGAAACCTCCTTATAGTCGGACTGCCCCACGCTCGGCACTAGAGTGCCTGAGCTAGACGCAGTACTAACTCGTCTTGCCTCGTATGATCGACGAGGCAGACTCGTGTCGCAAGTAATTTATATAAAAAGGAGTAAACAATGTCTAAGAAATTAACATTTCAAGAAATTATTTTGACTTTGCAACAATTTTGGAATGACCAAGGTTGTATGCTTATGCAGGCTTATGACAATGAAAAAGGTGCGGGGACAATGAGTCCTTACACTTTCCTTCGTGCTATCGGACCTGAGCCATGGAATGCGGCTTATGTAGAGCCATCACGTCGTCCTGCTGACGGTCGTTACGGAGAAAACCCTAACCGTCTTTACCAACACCACCAATTCCAAGTGGTTATGAAGCCATCTCCATCAAACATCCAAGAACTTTACCTTGAGTCTTTGGAAAAATTGGGAATCAATCCTTTGGAACACGATATTCGTTTCGTTGAGGACAACTGGGAAAACCCATCAACTGGTTCAGCTGGTCTTGGTTGGGAAGTTTGGCTTGACGGTATGGAAATTACTCAGTTCACTTATTTCCAACAAGTCGGTGGATTGGCAACTGGCCCTGTGACGGCGGAAGTTACTTATGGTTTGGAACGTTTGGCTTCTTACATCCAAGAGGTTGACTCTGTTTACGATATTGAGTGGGCTGATGGTGTAAAATACGGAGAAATCTTCATCCAGCCTGAGTACGAGCATTCAAAATATTCATTTGAAATTTCTGATCAAGAAATGTTGCTTGAAAACTTTGATAAGTTTGAAAAAGAAGCTGGTCGTGCCTTGGAAGAAGGATTGGTGCACCCTGCCTATGACTATGTTCTCAAATGTTCACATACCTTTAACCTGCTTGATGCGCGTGGTGCCGTATCCGTAACCGAGCGTGCAGGCTATATCGCTCGTATCCGTAATTTGGCCCGTGTTGTAGCCAAAACCTTTGTCGCAGAACGCAAACGCCTAGGCTACCCACTTTTGGATGAAGCAACACGAGCTAAACTCTTAGCAGAAGACGCAGAATAGTGAGTAATATCGTGCTCTAAAATCGTTAGAGGCAAGTCGAAGACTTGCTAGAGGAATATGCACCGCCGTACTGTTACGTGGGGATTTTTGAAACCTTGGGTTCAAAAATCAGTCAGCTAAATCCACTTTGATGAGACTGTTGGAAATCTTGATCAATTTAGTATTAGATTTCCATACAGACTCACAAAGTTAGTTAGCGACGTCCCCAGTACCTAAGGTGCATATCAAAAAAGATTGAAGAAAATGTAAAGGAAAAAACATGACAAAAAACTTATTAGTAGAACTCGGTCTTGAAGAATTACCAGCCTATGTTGTCACACCAAGTGAAAAACAACTAGGCGAAAAAATGGTAGCCTTCCTCAAGGAAAACCGCCTGTCTTTTGAAGCTATTCAAACCTTCTCAACACCACGTCGTTTGGCTGTTCGTGTAACTGGTCTTGCAGACAAACAGGCTGATTTGACAGAAGATTTTAAGGGGCCAGCAAAGAAAATTGCCTTGGATAGTGATGGAAACTTCACAAAAGCAGCTCAAGGATTTGTCCGTGGAAAAGGCTTGACTGTTGAAGATATTGAATTCCGTGAAATCAAGGGTGAAGAATATGTCTATGTCACTAAGGAAGAAGTTGGTCAAGCAGTTGAAGCCATTGTTCCTGGTGTTGTAGATGTCTTGAAGTCCTTGACTTTCCCTGTCAGCATGCACTGGGCTAACAATACCTTTGAATATATCCGTCCTGTTCACACTTTAACTGTTCTTTTAGACGAAGAAGAGTTTGATTTGGATTTCCTTGATATCAAGGGAGGTCGTGTGAGCCGTGGTCATCGTTTCTTGGGACAAGAAACTAAGATTCAGTCAGCATTGAGCTATGAAGAAGACCTTCGTAAGCAGTTTGTAATCGCGGATCCTCGTGAACGTGAGCAAATGATTGTTGACCAAATCAAAGCAATCGAAACTGAGCATGGTGTACGTATCGAAATTGATGCTGATTTGCTGAATGAAGTCTTGAACTTGGTTGAATACCCAACTGCCTTTATGGGAAGTTTTGATGCCAAATACCTTGAAGTTCCAGAAGAAGTTTTGGTGACTTCAATGAAAGAACACCAACGTTACTTTGTTGTTCGTGATCAAGACGGTAAACTCTTGCCAAACTTCATTTCTGTTCGTAACGGAAACGCAGAGTATTTGGAAAATGTCATTAAAGGAAATGAAAAAGTCTTAGTAGCTCGCTTAGAAGACGGTGAATTCTTCTGGCGTGAAGACCAAAAATTGGTGATTTCAGACCTTGTTGAAAAATTAAACAATGTAACCTTCCATGAGAAAATTGGTTCCCTTCGTGAACACATGATTCGTACTGGTCAGATTGCTATTCTCTTGGCAGAAAAAGCTGGTTTGTCAGCGGATGAAACGATTGACCTAGCCCGTGCAGCAGCCATTTACAAGTTTGACTTGTTGACAGGTATGGTTGGTGAGTTTGACGAACTCCAAGGAATTATGGGTGAAAAATATGCCCTTCTTGCTGGGGAAACTCCAGCGGTAGCAGCTGCTATTCGTGAACACTACATGCCTACATCAGCCGAAGGAGAACTTCCAGAGAGCAAGGTTGGAGCCATTCTAGCCATTGCAGACAAATTGGATACGATTTTGAGTTTCTTCTCAGTAGGCTTGATTCCATCAGGTTCTAATGACCCTTATGCCCTTCGTCGTGCGACGCAAGGTGTGGTTCGTATCTTGGATGCCTTTGGTTGGCACATTGCTATGGACGAGCTGATAGATAGCCTTTATGCATTGAAATTTGACAGCTTGACTTATGAAAATAAGGCAGAGGTTATGGATTTTATCAAGGCTCGTGTTGATAAGATGATGGGTTCTACTCCAAAAGATATCAAGGAAGCCGTTCTTGCAGGATCAAACTTTGTTGTGGCGGATATGTTGGAAGCAGCAAGTGCTCTCGTAGAAGCAAGTAAGGAAGAAGACTTCAAACCTTCTGTTGAATCACTTTCTCGTGCCTTTAACTTGGCTGAGAAGGCAGAAGGAGTAGCTACAGTTGATTCAGCACTCTTTGAAAATGACCAAGAAAAAGCCTTGGCAGAAGCAGTAGAAACACTCGTTTTATCAGGATCTGCCAGTCAACAATTGAAACAACTCTTTGCTCTTAGCCCAGTCATTGATGCATTCTTTGAGAATACCATGGTTATGGCTGAAAATGAAGCAGTCCGTCAAAATCGCTTGGCTATCTTGTCTCATTTAACTCAAAAAGCAGCTAAGCTTGCTCGTTTTAACCAAATTAACACTAAATAAAATTTGATAAACGGACTAAATCTTATCATAAAGGAGAGAAACATGGATCCTAAAAAAATTGATCGTATTAACGAGCTTGCCAAAAAGAAAAAAACAGAAGGCTTGACCCCAGAAGAAAAAGTAGAACAAGCCAAACTACGTGAGGAGTACATCGAAGGTTATCGTCGCACTGTTCGTCACCACATCGAAGGGATCAAAATTGTGGACGAAGAAGGAAACGATGTTACACCAGAAAAACTACGTCAAGTACAACGTGAAAAAGGGTTACATGGCCGTAGTCTCGATGATCCAAATTCATAATAAGTATTCTTTCTTTTAACAAAGATTGATGAAACGATAACAAAACGACTAGCAGTTTGTGTCTGCTAGTCGTTTTTGAATAAAAAAGGAACCAAAATGGTTCCTAAAACTATTAATTATTAGTTACTTGCGCCAGATGTAGCGTCTGCGCCGCCACCGTGGCTTCCAGCATCACCTGCATCAGAAGCGCCAGATGTAGCGTCTGCACCACCGTGGCCTCCAGCAGGAGCTGCAGCATTTCCACCAACTAGACGTTGACCAGTTGTATTGAGGTACCAGTCAAGCCATGGTTGGAAATTAAAGATGATTTCATTGATTCCAGCATATGAACCATCTGGATAGTACATTGCTTGGTAATTATGGGTATTAATAACACCTTCAGGTGTTCCCGGCACAATTGTACGGACATATTCTTGATCCCCGTTACGCAATACGCCGACAACCCATTCAACGTTTTTCATTCTAGAATCTGGCAATGTACCGTGTACTGTCCCTAATCTATTTCCTGATTGAGAACGGACACGTTTACCAAACATTGTATCTGGGTCTTGGTGTGCGTTATTAAAGTACAAGAATTGATTATTATCATCTGCAAATGTCAATTCAAATGGCATTGCTTTCAAGAACATGTCAAGTTGGTTAACTGTCAAGATACCGTGGTCTAATTTAACGTAAGTATCTCCAGAAACAGCTCCAACAAGTTCAGCAGCTTTTTCTACCCATTCAGGATCATCTGGATCAACACCTTGGATAGTAGTTGCAATTGAATTTGTACAATATAAATCTTCTGGCTCAATTGGTTTTGGTTTTTTCAATTTTGAAACGACTCCCACATATTTTACAAAGTTGTCCAAGCATGTTTCAAGGAAATTAACAGTTCCTTCATTCGTGATATTTCCATTAACATCAAAAGCTTCTTTAGCTTTACCAAGAAGGAATTCATTTCCTGGAAGAGTGTAGGCATTGACACCTGGAGCGTCAAGAATCTTACGAAGGTGAACTTGGGCACGAGAAGTACCTTGGTCATAGTAAGAAGCACCCACAATCATGACTGGTTTGTTTTCAAATGGATGAACTTCATATGAAAGCCATTCAAGAACAGATTTTAGGGAAGCTGAGATTGTGTGGTTGTGCTCAGGAGTAGCGATGATAACACCATCAGCACGCGTAATTCTGTTATACAAGAGACGCAATTGGAAGCTTTCGTCCCATTTTTCGTCTTGGTTAAACATTGGAACTTCATCAATTTCGAGAACTTCTAATTCAAATTTGAGTTTGAAGTGACGACGGATGAATTCCAAGAGTTTACGGTTATATGATTGATCGTAGTTTGATCCTACAAGTCCAACAAATTTCATTCTTTTTGGTCTCCTATCTTACAAATTTTCCCAGTCAAAGTCTTCAGCATCTTTGCGAAGTAGGGCTTGTGCGTTGCGCAATTTTTCTGTAATTTTTACAAAGATACGGAAGTCGTCAAAAGTGGCATCTAATTTTTTGATAACATCAAGATCCACTAGATCTCCACTTGGATTGAAGGCTTGAAGAGAATGTGAAAGCAAGAATTCATCTGGAAGGACACTTGCTTTGATTTCTGGGGCATTCAAGATTTGGCGAAGTTGTAATTGGGCACGTGATGAACCAAGCGTACCATATGAAGCACCTGTAATCATGATTGGTTTGTTCAAAAGTGGATAGATACCATAAGACAACCAAGCAAGAGCGCTCATCAAAACAGCTGGGATAGAGTGGTCATACTCAGGAGTACCAATAATAACGCCATCTGCCTCTTCAATTTTAGCAGCAATTTCTAAAATTTCAGCAGGTACTTGCTTGTCAGCTGGTTTGTTGAAGACAGGAATGTCTTTAATTTCAACAAGTTCAATTTCAGCTTTTTCAGCAAAGTGTTTTTGCATGTATTGAAGCAATTGGCGGTTTGTAGAACGTTTTGAATTTGTTCCAACAATAGCAATAAGTTTTAACATGAGATTTCCTTTCTCTTTTTACATAATACAATTTTAAAACTCCATTGAAACATTTGTTTCTATAGAGTAGGAATTCCTGAAGAACAGCTTAGGTGACCTTCCTTATCGATGAGGATAGCTTCGATGCCCTCCAAACTTTCGACTTGCCAGAGGATAGAAGCAGGTCTTTCTCCAAATAGACGAGTTGTCCAGATTTCACCATCAACTGATTTATCAGAGATGATTGTTAGACTCGCTAGTTCCGTTTCAACAGGATATCCTGTTTGGCTGTCAAAAATATGATGGTAATCTTTTCCATCGACAGTCAGGTGACGTTCATAAATGCCTGAAGTCACGACAGATTTATTGACAACAGGGATGGTCATTAAGTGATTTCCCCTCGGATTGGCTGGGTCTTGAATCCCAATTTGCCAAGGCTGATCCCCTCTTGCCTGATTTTTTCCAATAGTCAGGATATTCCCTCCCAGATTGATCAAGGCAGATGTCACTCCCTCTTTTCTCAGAAATTGAGCAACTTTATCCGCACTATAACCCTTGGCTAAACAACCTAGGTCTATCTTCATTCCTTTCTGTTTTAGAAACACAGTAGAAGTAGAAGAATCTAACTCGATATAATGAGGATTGATTAAAGGGAGAATTGATTCGATTTCTTGAGGCTGGGCAACTTTGGCATCTGAAAAACCGATACGCCAGGTTTGAATCAAGGGACCAATGCTGATATTGAGATGGCTAGATGGCGCTAGGCTATGCTCTAATCCAAGTGAAATCAGTTCGAACAGGTCTGGATGAACCTTGACGGGGGCTATTCCAGCTTGATGATTGATTTCCATCAACTCAGATTCTTGGCTATTGGCATTGAAGCGGTATTCGAGCTCTCTGAGTAAATCAAAGGATTTCTGGATCAAGCTATCGGCTCGCTCATCTACTAATGAAATAGTGATAGTAGTCCCCATTAGCCGTTCGGAATGTGAACTAAGAGGCAAGCTACCAACTCCTTTCTTTTATGAAAAGAAGACTGAAATATAGTAAATTTATATTAAATTTAACCCCTTACATTTTCTTTTCATGATACTAGCATACCATAAAGTCAGCGTTTTCACAAATAAAATTTGTAAACTTGTCAAGAAATATGCTCAGAAAATAAAGAGTAATTGTAAGAAAGACTGATAAAATACAGATTATTTACATTTTTTTACAAAAAAAACGGGAAAATTAGCAAAACTCTTGTAAACGCTAACAGTAAATGTTATACTAGAGAGGTAAATTTAAAATTGAAGGTAGGAATTTTTCTATGAGTAAAATCGTTGTAGTTGGTGCTAACCACGCTGGTACAGCATGTATTAATACTATGTTGGATAATTTTGGAAATGAGAACGAAATTGTTGTATTCGACCAAAATTCTAACATCTCTTTCCTAGGATGTGGAATGGCCCTTTGGATCGGTGAACAAATTGACGGTGCTGAAGGCTTGTTCTATTCTGATAAAGAAAAATTGGAAGCTAAAGGTGCTAAGGTATACATGAATTCACCAGTTCTTTCAATAGACTATGATAACAAAGTAGTTACAGCGGAAGTTGAAGGAAAAGAGCACAAAGAATCATATGAAAAATTGATTTTCGCTACAGGTTCTACACCAATCTTGCCACCAATCGAAGGTGTTGAAATTGTTAAAGGAAACCGTGAATTTAAAGCAACTCTTGAAAACGTACAATTTGTGAAATTGTACCAAAACGCTGAAGAAGTGATTCACAAATTGTCTGATAAGAGTCAACACCTTGACCGAATCGCCGTTGTTGGTGGTGGTTATATCGGTGTTGAACTTGCTGAAGCCTTTGAACGTCTTGGAAAAGAAGTTGTCCTTGTTGATATCGTTGATACTGTTTTGAACGGTTACTATGACAAAGACTTCACACAAATGATGGCGAAGAACTTGGAAGACCACAACATCCGCTTGGCGCTTGGTCAAACTGTTAAAGCAATCGAGGGTGACGGTAAAGTTGAACGCTTGATTACTGATAAAGAAACTTTTGATGTGGATATGGTTATCCTTGCAGTTGGTTTCCGTCCAAACACAGCCCTTGCTGATGGAAAAATTGAACTATTCCGTAACGGTGCCTTCCTTGTAGACAAAAAACAAGAAACATCTATCCCAGGCGTTTACGCAGTAGGTGACTGTGCGACTGTTTATGACAACGCTCGTAAAGACACTAGCTACATTGCGCTTGCTTCAAACGCTGTTCGTACTGGTATCGTTGGTGCATATAACGCATGTGGACATGAATTGGAAGGAATCGGTGTTCAAGGATCAAACGGTATCTCAATCTACGGTCTTCATATGGTTTCAACTGGTTTGACTCTTGAAAAAGCGAAAGCTGCTGGTTACAATGCAACTGAAACAGGCTTTAACGATCTTCAAAAACCAGAATTCATGAAACATGATAACCATGAAGTAGCCATCAAGATTGTCTTTGACAAAGATAGCCGTGAAATTCTTGGTGCACAAATGGTTTCACGCGATTCTGCAATCAGCATGGGAATCCACATGTTCTCACTTGCTATCCAAGAACATGTGACAATTGATAAATTGGCATTGACAGACCTATTCTTCTTGCCACACTTCAACAAACCATATAACTACATCACAATGGCTGCCCTTACAGCTGAAAAATAAAATTTGATGAACTATCTGGCCTTAAGCTAAGGTCAGATAGTTTTTTTAGCCAATCTGTACCCACACAATTATGTTTTTTTTATCTTGTACTTCATTTTAATCTAACTTAAAATGAAATGGTAGCTACCAATATAAATAATGAGGATAAAATAAATGACTGAAAATCGTTATGAACTAAATAAAAACTTGGCACAGATGCTCAAAGGTGGGGTTATCATGGACGTTCAGAACCCTGAACAAGCCCGTATTGCAGAGGCTGCTGGTGCGGCAGCTGTTATGGCCTTGGAGCGGATTCCAGCTGATATCCGTGCAGCTGGTGGTGTTTCCCGTATGAGTGATCCAAAGATGATTAAGGAAATCCAAGAAGCGGTTAGTATTCCAGTAATGGCCAAGGTCAGAATCGGGCATTTTGTTGAAGCTCAGATTTTAGAGGCTATTGAGATTGACTATATCGATGAGAGTGAAGTTTTATCTCCAGCAGACGACCGTTTCCATGTGGACAAAAAAGAATTCCAAGTTCCTTTTGTCTGTGGGGCTAAGGATTTGGGGGAAGCCTTGCGTCGTATCGCTGAAGGTGCTTCTATGATTCGTACCAAAGGAGAACCGGGTACGGGGGATATCGTCCAAGCTGTTCGTCATATGCGTATGATGAATCAGGAAATTCGCCGTATTCAAAACTTACGAGAGGACGAACTTTATGTTGCTGCTAAGGACTTGCAGGTACCTGTAGAATTGGTTCAATACGTCCATGAACATGGAAAATTGCCAGTTGTAAACTTTGCGGCTGGAGGCGTTGCAACGCCAGCAGATGCTGCGTTGATGATGCAATTAGGGGCAGAGGGTGTCTTTGTCGGTTCAGGTATTTTCAAGTCAGGAGATCCTGTTAAACGAGCGAGTGCCATTGTCAAAGCGGTAACTAACTTCCGTAATCCTCAGATCCTAGCTCAAATCTCTGAAGATCTAGGCGAAGCCATGGTTGGTATTAATGAAAATGAAATTCAAATTCTCATGGCAGAGCGAGGAAAATAGATGAAAATCGGAATATTGGCCTTGCAAGGGGCCTTTGCAGAACATGCAAAAGTGCTAGATCGATTAGGTGTCGAGAGTGTTGAAATCAGAAATTTAGAAGATTTTCAGAAACATCAGAGTGATTTGTCGGGTTTGATATTACCTGGTGGGGAATCTACAACCATGGGCAAGCTCTTACGTGAGCAGGACATGCTGATTCCCATTCGAGAAGCCATTCTATCTGGTTTACCAGCCTTTGGAACCTGTGCAGGCTTGATTTTGCTGGCTAAAGAAATTACTTCTCAGGAAGAGAGTCATCTAGGAACTATGGATATGGTGGTCGAGCGCAATGCCTATGGGCGCCAACTAGGAAGTTTCTATACGGAAGCAGAATGTAAGGGAGTCGGTCAGATTCCAATGACCTTTATTCGTGGTCCAATTATCAGTAGTGTTGGAGAAGATGTAGAAATTTTAGCAACAGTTGACAATCAAATCGTTGCAGCCCAAGAAAAAAATATGTTGGTAACTTCTTTTCATCCAGAATTGACTGATGATGTGCGCTTGCACCAGTACTTTATCAATATGTGTAGAGAAAAAAGTTGAGATTGAATTTCTCAACTTTTTTACATGTAATAAACAATGGCGATGTATTGGAGGGCAGATGCTGCTAGGATAAAGAGATGCCAAATCATGTGGAAATAAGGTTTTTTCTTGGCGTAAAATCCAGCCCCAACAGTATAACAGAGTCCGCCAGTTACCATGAGACTCCAGAAAATTGGCGTTGTTTGACTGATAATGGCTGGAATGATAGCCAGAACCAACCAGCCCATAATCAGGTAAAGAGCAAGGCTAAATTTCTCATTGACTTTTTTAGCAAAGATTTTATAGAGAATACCAAAGATGGTCGTTCCCCATTGGATGGCAATAATTAGATAGCCAAACCAGTTATTCATTAAGGTCAAGACGACGGGCGTGTATGAACCTGCAATAGCAACATAAATCATAGAATGATCAATGATTCTCAAGACATATTTGTGGGTTGAACCATAGGCCATAGAGTGGTAAATGGTGGATGATAGAAACATGAGAAAGAGACTAATAACGAAAATGGAAACGCCGATAGATGATAAAAATCCGTGTGCCTCATAACTATAGGTGGATGAAATGGGGAGTAAGATGAGCATGATGACGGCACCCACAGCATGGGTCACGCTATTAGCAATCTCCTCTCCAAAACTGAGTTGTTTGCTGAGTTTAAGACTAGTGTTCATTTGATTACCTCCTCTTGAGTATGATGGATTAAGGCTAGAGTTTGATGATAGAGTTTAACGGTTTGGCAGCTGGTTTGGATAATGGGGTTAGCTGGATCAATTCCTTGGTTCATGTAGTTTACAAAAGCATCGTAGAGTTGGTCTGAACTTGCTTGAGTTTGTAGAGTATTAAGTGTCTGTGCTATTTCTTGAATAGAGAATACCGACTTGAGGGTTGTGATAGCAATCAAACGGGCAATTTGTTGGCGTTGGTATTTTTTCTTGTCAGGCTTTGTCAGGTAACCATGTTTCACATAATTGTTGACCATGGATGCTGTTAATACCTTGTCTTTATCTGGAGAGACAGGGGCGCAGACCTGATTGACATAGAGCAAAACCTGGTCCAGATAGAGGTCGATGTTTGGAATTTCTGCCCATTTGGGGTAGGAAAAGGTAGTTTTCATTTTCAACTCCTTTTTATCTAGTTTTAATAACTAGATTATAAAATAATAAAAATAGAAAGTCAAGTTTTAACTGCTTGTAGAAAGACTTAAATTATGCTATGATGGGAGAAACTAGTCAGAAATGAGGAGAAAAGATGGAGATTCGTTTAGCTTTTCCAAACGAAGTAGATGCCATCATGCAGGTGATGGAAGATGCTAAAAAATGTTTAGCAGATGCTGGTAGTGACCAGTGGCAAAATGGCTATCCAAATGCTGATATTATTATTGAAGATATTATCTCGGGTCAAGCCTACGTAGCCTTGGAAGAGGGAGAACTACTAGCTTATGCAGCTGTGACCAAGAGTCCAGAGGCAGTCTATGAAGCCATTTATGAAGGAAAATGGCAAGCTGGGGAGTCAGAGTACCTAGTCTTTCACCGTATTGCTGTGGCAGCAGATGTACAGGGACAGGGCGTTGCTCAAACCTTCTTAGAGGGCTTGATTGAAGGTTTTGACTATCTAGATTTTCGCTCAGATACGCATGTTGCAAACAAGGTCATGCAGCATATTTTTGAAAAACTTGGTTTTAAACAGGTTGGTAAAGTGCCTGTTGATGGCGAACGCTTGGCCTATCAAAAATTAAAGAAATAATGCAAAAGATGTACGTAAAAATGCTCTACTTTTCGCCAATAGGAACCTTGTCTTTGGTTGCCGACGAGCAATATCTGTATGGCATTTGGGTGCAGGAGCAGAAGCATTTTGAGAGAGGACTAGGAGATGAGACGATAGAAGCAGTTGTTAGTCATCCCATTTTAGACCCAGTTATTACTTGCTTAGATGCTTACTTTAAAGGTAAGTCTCAGGATTTATCCAACTTGCCCTTGGCTCCAATCGGAACGGATTTTGAAAAGCGAGTTTGGTCCTATTTACAGAGAATTCCTTATGGTCAGACAGTGACCTATGGACAAATAGCCCAAGATCTGCAAGTGGCTTCTGCTCAAGCAATTGGCGGAGCGGTAGGACGCAATCCTTGGTCTATCCTAGTACCTTGTCATCGTGTGCTGGGAGCATGCAAGCGTCTGACAGGTTATGCTGCAGGAGTGGAAAAGAAAGCTTGGCTCTTGGAGCATGAAGACGCAGATTTTAAAGATATAAACAATAGAAAGTGAAACACATGTTAGAATTTATCGAATACCCAAAATGTTCAACTTGTAAAAAAGCAAAACAAGAATTAAACCAACTCGGTGTAGACTATAAAGCTGTTCACATCGTGGAAGAAACACCTGGTCAAGAAGTCATTTTAAACTGGCTAGAGACCTCAGGTTTCGAGTTGAAGCAATTTTTCAACACCAGTGGAATCAAATACCGTGAATTAGGACTGAAAGATAAGGTAGGAAGTCTGTCAAACCAAGAAGCAGCTGAGTTGCTAGCAAGCGACGGTATGTTGTTAAAACGGCCCATTTTAGTAGAAAATGGAACTGTTAAGCAAATCGGTTATCGAAAACCTTATGAAGAATTGGGATTGAAATAGTTTTTATCTATCTCTTTGATAGATAAAATATATAACCTCCCTGTTTCAAAGTATGATAAACTAGTAGGTAGACAAAGTCTGTATCTGACCGTAGCAAATAATTTCATTGACGGCAGAAGTATGGTAGAATGAATCATTATCAGGAGAGGATGTTTTTATGAATGTTACAACGATTTTAGCATCAGATTGGTACCAAAACTTGATGCAATTGATTCCGGATGGCAAGCTTTTTAGCTTGCGTTCGGTCTTTGATGGAATTCCGAGAATTGTCCAACAACTTCCAACAACGATTATGTTGACAATTGGTGGTGCTCTTTTTGGCTTGGTTTTGGCACTTCTTTTTGCCATTGTGAAAATCAATCGTGTCAAAATTTTATATCCCTTGCAGGCCTTCTTTGTTAGTTTCTTAAAAGGGACACCGATTTTGGTGCAACTCATGTTGACCTACTACGGAATTCCTTTGGCTTTGAAAGCTCTCAATCAGCAATGGGGAACTGGTTTCAATATCAATGCGATTCCAGCCGCTGCTTTTGCGATTGTCGCCTTTGCTTTCAATGAAGCAGCTTATGCGAGTGAAACCATTCGTGCAGCCATTCTCTCAGTCAATCCTGGTGAGATTGAGGCGGCACGCAGTCTGGGTATGACCCGAGCACAAGTTTATCGTCGCGTAATTATTCCAAATGCAGCCGTTGTGGCAACTCCAACCTTAATCAATTCCCTCATCGGCTTGACCAAAGGAACTTCCCTAGCCTTTAGTGCGGGTGTTGTGGAAGTATTTGCCCAAGCTCAGATTCTGGGTGGAGCTGATTATCGTTACTTTGAGCGCTTCATCTCCGTTGCCCTTGTTTATTGGGTAGTCAATATCGGAATTGAAAGCCTCGGTCGTTTCATCGAGAGAAAAATGGCTATTTCTGCACCCGATACAGTGCAAACAGATGTGAAAGGAGACCTTCGTTAATGATTAAGATTTCGAATTTAAGCAAATCCTTTTCAGGACAGACTGTCTTGGATCATCTGGACTTAGATATTCAAAAAGGGGAAGTTGTAGCCTTGATTGGTTCTTCAGGAGCTGGAAAATCAACCTTCCTTCGTAGTCTCAATTATCTTGAAACTCCTGACAGTGGATCAATTCAGATTGATGATTTCTCAGTTGATTTTTCTAAAATCACTCAGGAAGAAATCCTGGCCCTACGCCGCAAGCTGTCCATGGTTTTCCAACAGTTTAATTTGTTTGAACGACGTACAGCACTTGATAATGTGAAAGAAGGCTTAGTTGTTGTCAAGAAATTATCTGATCAAGAAGCGACTAAGATTGCCAAGGAAGAGTTGGCTAAGGTTGGGCTTTCTGACCGTGAAAACCATTACCCTCGACATTTATCAGGTGGACAAAAGCAACGGGTTGCCTTAGCGCGTGCCCTTGCCATGAAACCAGATGTATTGCTCTTAGACGAACCAACTTCAGCCCTTGACCCAGAATTGGTCGGAGAAGTAGAAAAATCTATCGCAGATGCTGCTAAGTCAGGTCAGACCATGATTTTGGTTAGTCATGACATGTCCTTTGTAGCCCAAGTGGCTGATAAGATTCTCTTCTTAGATAAGGGGAAAATCATTGAGTCTGGAACACCGGATGAGATTATCCACCATCCGAAAGAAGAGCGGACAAAAGAATTCTTCGCTAGTTACAAACGGACTTATATTTGATATAATAGATAAAGGAAAACTCAGTTAGCTGGACTAGCTGAGTTTACTCTTTAAAAAAGATAGAAATGAGAGAAATCATGCTACTGCAACTATTTTCTTTATATTTCGAGAGTTTGATCTTGACCACCATCCTCGTCCTGATTTTTTTAGGGATTTGGATTGGACTGAGAGCCATGTCGGGAGTTGATAAGACAGCCAAGGCTCGCCAAGCCCATCTCTATGATATGATTATGATTGGTGTCTTGGTTGTTCCAGTATTATCCTTTGCGGTTATGAGTTTAATTCTTGTTTTCAAAGCATAATCCTTGCATGATTGACAAGAAAGAGTTAGAATGAAGATAGTTACAACAAGAAAGAAGGAAACTATATGTACGATACTATTATTATCGGTGCTGGACCTGCAGGGATGACTGCAGCCTTGTACGCTGCTCGAAGCAATCTGAAAGTAGCCTTGATTGAAGGTGGTCTGCCAGGTGGTCAGATGAATAATACATCTGATATTGAAAATTACCCTGGATACGCTAATATTAGTGGGCCAGAATTGGCAGAAAAGATGTTTGAACCGCTTGAAAATCTTGGTGTTGAGCACATTTATGGTTATGTTGAAAATGTCGAAGACCATGGTGATTTTAAGAAAGTGATGACTGATGACCAAACATATGAAACTCGTACCGTTATCGTAGCGACTGGCTCTAAACACCGTCCTTTGGGAGTACCTGGAGAAGAAGAACTGAACAGTCGTGGTGTTTCTTACTGTGCCGTGTGTGATGGTGCTTTCTTCCGTGACCAAGATTTGTTGGTAGTTGGTGGCGGAGATTCAGCTGTCGAAGAAGCCCTCTTCTTGACTCGTTTTGCTAAGACTGTTACCATTGTTCACCGTCGTGACCAACTTCGTGCCCAAAAGGTTTTACAAGACCGCGCCTTTGCGAATGAGAAAATCAGCTTTATCTGGGATTCTGTAGTGAAGGAAATCAAGGGTGAAAACAGAGTAGAATCTGTCGTTTTTGAAAATGTGAAAACAGGTCAAGTGACAGAACAAGCCTTCGGTGGTGTCTTTATCTATGTTGGTTTGGACCCTCTTAGCGATTTTGTTAAAGAATTGAATATCCAAGATCAGGCTGGCTGGATTGTGACAGATAATCACATGAAAACTGCAGTTGATGGTATCTTTGCAGTTGGGGATGTTCGCTTGAAAGACCTTCGACAAGTAACAACAGCAGTTGGAGATGGAGCTATCGCTGGTCAAGAAGCCTATAAATTTATCACCGAACATAGTTAATCATAAAAAAGTTTCCAATCAGATGACTGGAAACTTTTTTTATAGTCTATTTCGGAAAACTTCGTACATGAGAATTGCTGCAGCAACACTGGCATTAAGACTTTGAACATGTCCATTCATCGGAATGGTAATCATTTCATCTACCTGTTTTTTGATGTTGCTAGAGATGCCTTTTCCTTCATTTCCGATGATGAGGGCAATTTTCCCTTTTGTATTCCACTTGTGGCAAGGAGTACCGTTCATATCTGTTCCAAAGGTCCAGAAGCCTTCATCCTTAAGTTTATCTAAGGTTTGACTGAGATTGGTCACTCGGGCGATTGGAACATGCTCAATAGCACCTGTGGCCGTTTTGGCAACGACAGGAGTAACTCCTACAGCACGGTGCTTGGGAATGATGACACCTGAAACATTGGTCGCATCGGCTGTTCTCAAGATTGAACCCAAATTATGGGGGTCGGTTAACCCGTCCAGAATTAATAGAAGTGGATTTTCTTCTTGACGTGTTTTGGCAAGGATGTGATCTAGTTCGCTATAGGCAAATTCAGACACTCGTAGAACAAAACCTTGGTGAGCAGCACCTTCAGTCATCTCAGAGAGGGATTTTTTTGAAGTCCAAGAAATGGACACCTTCTTTTCTGTAGCCAGTTCCTTGACTTTCTCAAGATTCTTACCTCGTAGGTCTTCTTGGAGGTAGAGTTTGTTGCCAGTATTTGCAAGGAGGGCTTCGGTAACGGCGTGGACGCCATAGACAATATCATTTGTTTTCATGCCTCTATTATAACACAAAACCCCGTCTTGCAACGGGATTTTCTTTATTCTAGAATCAGTAAACCATCTTTAACTGCAAATGGGTCTTTTTCATTGATACGATCGTAAAACATGATACCGTTGATGTGGTCAATTTCATGTTGAACAACGATGGAGTTATAACCTTTAAGTTTGATACGGTGTTTTTCCCCATCCTTGTCAAAGTAGTCAACAGTAACGCGAGCATGGCGAACTACGTAGCCAGGCACGTTGCGGTCAACAGACAGGCAACCTTCTCCTTCACCAAGAGCAGCGTCTTGAACAGAGTGAGAGACGATTTTTGGATTGTACATAATGGCTTGCAAGTCGTAAGCTTCCTGTGGAGTTTCGCCTTCTTCGACAATATTAGGCACCAAAACAGCGATAATGCGTTTTGAGATATCTAATTGAGGAGCAGCAAGACCAACACCACCTCGGAGTCCCATCTTTTCAGCCATGACAGGATCTTGGGAATGTTTGAGGAATTGCATCATCTTTTCGCCAAGAATGATTTCTTGATCAGATAGAGGGAAAGTAACTTCCTCAGCAACCGCGCGTAGGGTAGGATTCCCTTCACGGATAATATCGTTCATATCAATTAAGTGAGCAGCTTTTGTAATACGTTCTATTGCAGACATTTTCTCTCCTTTCATTACTTCTACATGATATCACAAAATGACAAGGATTGAAAGCATTACGGCATCGAGCTTTTATAGAAAATGCCTAGTAGGTTCGATTCAATTGTGAAAGAATTACTTATCTGTGATATAATAAAAAGAAAAGGCTTGCATTAGAAAGCAGGGAGAATGAAGATGCAAAGAAGACAAGATAGATATAAACGTGGACCAGTTTTTCATTTTGTGAGGGGTTTTGTAAACTTTTTTAGGAGTTATCGTAGGTGGAGCAATAAGGGATTTGTTGCGGTCCTTTTGCTAGCAGTTGCTTTATCAATGGGCTTGGTCTTGTTGTTTGAAAGTTTCCAAGGAATCCCCTTAACCAGTCAAAAAAAGGATGCCATTTCTCAAGAAGCAAATAAGACCAATCAAAATGCTAAAGATCA
This sequence comes from Streptococcus sp. 27098_8_103, assembly GCF_041432345.1. Taxonomy (GTDB): domain Bacteria; phylum Bacillota; class Bacilli; order Lactobacillales; family Streptococcaceae; genus Streptococcus; species Streptococcus mitis_BV. The sequence goes on along the minus strand of NZ_JAPVZK010000023.1, from coordinate 4,736 downwards.
GGAAGAGGAAAAAACTGCAAGAATTATGGCAAATGGGGACCTCCTCTATCATATTCCCATCTATCGTTCTGCCTTAAAAGAAAATGGAACCTATGATTTTCATGAAAATTTTGATTATGTGAAACCATGGCTCAAACAAGCAGACCTGATTATAGGTGATTTTGAAGGTACTGTAAACAAGGACCATTATTTGGCTGGTTATCCTCTCTTTAATGCACCTAGCGAAGTCATGGATGCCATCAAGGATGCTGGTTATCAAGTGCTAGACTTGGCGCATAACCATATCCTAGATTCACAAATAGAAGGTGTGGTCTCAACAGCAGATGCTATTGAGAAGGCAGGAATGACACCTATTGGAGTGTATACGCATGAGTCACGTGATCAAGCTCCACTGGTTATCAAGGAAGTGAACGGTATTAAGGTGGCACTTTTGGCCTATTCTTATGGTTTTAATGGAATTGAGCAAAGTATTTCTCAAGAAGACTATAACCGCTATCTTTCAGACCTAAATGAAGACAAGATGAAGGCTGAAATTGAACGAGCAGAGAAGGAAGCGGATATCACCATTATCATGCCTCAGATGGGTGTGGAATATCGCTTGGAACCAACTGAAGAACAAAAGGCTCTTTATCACAAGATGATCGATTGGGGAGCGGATATTATCTTTGGAGGGCACCCTCACGTAGTTGAACCATCTGAAACGGTTGAAAAAGATGGAGACAAGAAACTCATTATCTATTCAATGGGGAACTTCATTTCCAATCAACGAATTGAAACCATGCAAGATGAAGAGAATGCTAAGTGGACAGAGCGTGGCGTGCTCATGGATGTGACTGTTAAGAAAAAAGCCGGTAAGACGACAATCGAAACTGCCAAAGCGCATCCTTCTTGGGTAAATCGTACACCGAAAGGAACCTATTCTCCAGAAGGTTATCCACTTTTCCTTTACCAAACCTATATCTTAGAAGATTTTATCGAGGGTGGTAGTCATCGTGACCAGTTGGATGAAGCGACTAAGGAACGAATTGATACAGCTTATAAAGAAATGAACGAACATGTGGGATTGAAGTGGGATTAGCTTGAATCCAGAGGGAAGTAAATGACGATTAAAGTAATTGCGACAGATATGGATGGGACCTTGCTGGATGCTAGAGGCCAGCTTGATCTTCCACGCTTGGAAAAGATTTTAGATAAGTTGGATCAAAGGGGTATTCGTTTTGTCATTGCGACTGGGAATGAAATTCATCGAATGAGGCAACTACTGGAGCACTTGGTCGATCGGGTGGTTCTGGTTGTTGCAAACGGTGCTCGTGTTTTTGAAAACAATGAACTGATTCTGGCTCAGACTTGGGATGATGCCATTGTCGATAAGGCTTTGGCTCATTTTAAGGGTCGAGCGTGTCAGGATCAGTTTGTTGTAACGTCTATGAAGGGTGGTTTCGTCAAAGAAGGTACGATTTTTACAGACCTTGAAAGTTTTATGACTCCAGAAATGATTGAAAAATTCTACCAACGGATGCATTTTGTGGATGAATTAACCTCTGACCTCTTTGGTGGTGTGCTCAAGATGAGTATGGTTGTTGGTGAGGAACGTTTGAGTTCGGTCTTGGAAGAAATCAATGACCTCTTTGATGGCCGTGTTCGTGCTGTATCGAGTGGCTATGGTTGCATTGATATCCTTCAAGCTGGAATTCATAAAGCATGGGGCTTGGAAGAATTACTCAAGCGCTGGGACTTGACCTCCCAACAAATCATGGCTTTTGGTGACAGTGAAAATGATGTTGAAATGCTTGAAATGGCTGGAATTGCCTATGCGATGGAAAATGCTGATGATAAAGCCAAAGCTGTGGCTACTGCTCTAGCGCCAGCCAATAGCCAAGGAGGAGTTTATCAAATCTTGGAAAACTGGTTAGAAAAAGGAGAATGAAGTGGCAGTACAGTTATTAGAAAATTGGTTACTAAAGGAACAAGAAAAAATCCAAACCAAGTATCGTCACTTAAATCAGGTTTCTGTTGTAGAGCCAGACATTCTTTTTATTGGGGATTCCATTGTCGAATATTATCCTCTGCAGGAACTATTTGGGACTTCGAAGACGATTGTCAATCGAGGCATTCGAGGGTATCAGACAGGGCTGTTATTAGAAAATCTAGATGCGCATCTGTACGGTGGAGCAGTAGATAAAATTGTCCTTTTGATTGGGACAAATGATATCGGAAAAGATGTGCCTGTGAATGAGGCTCTCAATAACCTCGAAGCTATCATACAATCCATTGCTCGCGATTATCCATTGACTGAGATTAAATTGCTTTCTATTTTGCCAGTCAATGAGGGAGAAGAGTACAAGCAGACAGTCTATATCCGCACGAATGAAAAAATTCAGAAATGGAATCAAGCCTATCAAGAGCTTGCTTCTGCCTATATGCAGGTAGAATTTGTGCCAGTTTTTGATAGTTTGACAGACCAGGCAGGTCAACTCAAAAAAGATTATACAACTGATGGGTTGCACCTTAGTGTTGCTGGTTATCAGGTTTTGACAAAATCTTTGAAAGACTATCTTTTGTAGTTAATTGCTTTCCTTTTTGCATTTTTGTGTTAGATAAGGTATAATGGTTTTATTGTCTTTTGGGGTCGTTACGGATTCGACAGGCATTATGAGGCATATTTTGCGACTCGTGTGGCGACGTAAACGCTCAGTTAAATATAACTGCAAAAAATAACACTTCTTACGCTCTAGCTGCCTAAAAACCAGCAGGCGTGACCCGATTTGGATTGCTCGTGTTCAATGACAGGTCTTATTATTAGCGAGATACGATCAAGTCTTGTCTAGCGGCTTGATAAGAGATTGATAGACTCGCGGTTTCTAGGCTTGAGTTATGTGTCGAGGGACTGTTAAACGAATACATAACCTATGGTTGTAGACAAATATGTTAGCAGATGTTTGGACGTGGGTTCGACTCCCACCGGCTCCATTGATAATTTACATTGTTTTGTAAATCTTTCTAAAACGTTGTTTTTACAACGTTTTTTATTTTATTCTTTGGTATTCTTTTGCAAAAAAAGAATACAACATTTTGTTGTATCCTAAATATTAAATCAAGTCCTGAATTTTCTTAAGTTTTTATCATATTTTCTGTTATAATTAAGGTGCCTTAAGAAAAATAATGAAAAAACTAAATGTTTTTCATATAGTTTTCATTTTTCTGTTATAATTAAGGTGCCTTAAGAAAAATAATGAAAAAACTAAATGTTTTTCATATAGTTTTCATTGTTTTAATAGTTTAAAGTCAATCTTATTTTTCTCTAATAGAAAATAATGAAAAAGTAGGTTTAGAAAGAGGTAAGTATCTATGTCTTCTCATAAAAAAGTGTCACTCTCTGAGATTAATCAATCTATCGATACTCCAAATAACAATCATTTCTGGCAAAATTTAAATGCCTTTTTAGGTCCGGGTGCTCTTGTCGCAGTTGGTTATATGGATCCAGGAAACTGGATTACCAGTGTAGTCGGTGGTGCTTCCTATAAGTATAGTCTCTTGTTTGTTATCTTGATTTCATCTCTCATTGCCATGCAACTTCAGCAGATGGCAGGAAAGCTTGGTATTGTAACCCAGATGGACCTGGCTCAAGCAACGGCTCATCATTCACCTAAATGGCTTCGTTATAGTCTATGGGTGATTTTAGAATTAGCCTTGATGGCGACAGATCTGGCAGAAGTTCTAGGTTCAGCGATTGCTCTCAATCTTCTCTTTAAGATTCCGATTATGATAGCAATTCTCTTGACCGTGTTGGATGTTTTTCTCTTATTGCTTCTGATGAAATTTGGCTTTAAGAAGATTGAAGCTATTGTGACAACACTGATTTTAACCATTCTAGCAATTTTTACCTATCTGGTAGCTTTGTCACATCCAAGCTTCCAAGGAATCGTTGAGGGTTATCTACCGAATGCAACCTTATTTGAAAGTCCCTTGCCAGGGCATGAAAGTCAATTAACCTTGGCACTAGGGATCGTGGGAGCAACGGTTATGCCCCATAACCTCTATTTGCATTCTTCCTTGTCACAAACTCGGAAAATCAATCACAAGGACAAGAATGATGTTCGAAAAGCCGTGCGCTTTATGACCTGGGATTCAAATCTCCAATTATCCTTGGCCTTTGTGGTTAACTCCCTTCTATTAATTCTCGGGGCGGCTCTCTTTTTCGGCCATGCATCTGAGATTTCTGCCTTCTCTCAAATGTATAATGCCTTGCAGGATTCTACTATTGCAGGAGCTATAGCTAGCTCGACCTTATCAACCTTGTTTGCCTTGGCTTTATTAGCCAGTGGTCAAAATTCGACAATTACGGGTACCTTGACTGGACAAATCGTTATGGAAGGTTTCTTGCATATGAGATTACCTCAATGGTTCATTCGTTTGGCAACTCGTCTCTTTGCCTTGTTGCCTGTCATGATTGTAGCGGTTCTGTTTGGTCATCAGGAAAAAACATTAGATCAGTTATTGGTTTATTCACAAGTCTTTCTTTCGATTGCTCTTCCATTTTCAATCTTCCCACTGATTTATCTAACTTCTAAGAAATCACTGATGGGAGAATTTACCAATGCCAAATGGAATACCATCCTTGGCTATATCGTTTCCATTATCTTAACAATTCTCAATGTGAAATTGTTATTTGATATTTTCTAAGAAATTCACCCGAGTTATAAAACAAGCATATAAGAAAAAAGATACCCAAGATT
>NZ_JAPVZK010000022.1:0-34197 GCF_041432345.1 Streptococcus sp. 27098_8_103 | reverse complement strand
GATACAGAACATATCTACGAAAAAGTTAAGACATCATTCAAGGATAAAGAAGGAAACGAAATTCCTAAATATCCAAGTGAACCAGGAACAGTTGATAAGAAAGACATTCCAGGATACAGATTCGTAGAGACTAAGAAACTACCAAATGGAGATGTTGAACACGTATACGAAAAAGTTAAAACTCCAACACCTACACCAACACCTACACCAACGCCTACTCCAACACCATTTGAATACAAAGTCATCACAACTTATGTAGACGAAAAAGGAGTATTAATCATTCCGGATGAAAATGGTTCACATCCAGGAAAACCATTAGAAAATTATGAACTAGTCCGTACGGAAACAGACGCAAATGGAAATGTTCGTAATGTTTACCGTAAGATTCAATCTCAAAAACCAGTACAGCCGGTAGAGCCAGCTACTCCAGCAATGCCTGAACAGCCAGCTAAACCAGAAGTACCAGCAACTCCAGCACAACCAGTACAGCCAACAGCAGTGAAAGAAGTTGAAGGCAAACGCGAATTGCCAAATACTGGTACAGAAGACAATGCTAGCCTTGCAGCACTAGGACTTCTCGGAGTATTGAGCGGATTTGGTCTTGTAGCTCGCAAGAAGAAAGAAGATTAAGCTTTCTAATTGATATGATTTGTTTGGAATGAGCAGATCATCTCTAAAGCTGATGAATCGAATGATTCGTCAGCTTTTTTGCTGTATAACGAGCATGTCCTATATCTGGATTGTGGGTATCATCTACTAGTAAAACTGTTAACGATTCTCAAGTCTGACGCTGGAAATAAGAGTCGGCAGAGGAAGGGATAGCGAAATCGTGGTTCTACGAATAGGCACGTGATAGTAAAGCGTATATAGTCGATAAGGGTACCAGTAACTCTAAAGTCCAAATATGTAGTTGTAACCTGAATGTGTAAATGATGGGAGGAGTTGAATTCGAACTAGAGAGGTAATAATAAATTTATGCTATAGTCATGGTGGCTTGTATGCTTTTGATTCTAGTTCATCAAATAATAGATTAGAATTGTCAGATAATATTATTTTATGTTATAATGAAGAAAAAACAGAGGTGTTCAAATGTCAGAAGCAGGTCATAAATTTTTAGCAAAACTGGGGAAAAAACGCTTACGCCCAGGTGGGAAACGTGCCACAGATTGGTTAATTGCGGAAGGAGGATTTTCAAAAGAAAAGAGAATACTAGAGGTTGCATGTAATAGAGGTACTACAGCAATTGAGTTGGCACAGCGATTTGGTTGTAAGATAACTGCTGTTGATATGGATGCTCAAGCTTTAGAAGTGGCTAAAAAATCTGCTGAAACAGCAGGTGTTGCTCATTTGATTAGGTTTGAAAGAGCGAATGCAATGAAACTTCCTTATGAAGATGCTAGTTTTGATATTGTTATAAATGAAGCTATGCTGACTATGCAAGCCGATCAAGCTAAGAAAAAATGTGTAATGGAGTATCTAAGGGTTTTAAAACCTGGAGGTCTTCTCTTGACACATGATGTGCTTCTTAAGGAAGCTAAAGAGTCTGTCAGACAGGAACTGTCGCAAGCAATTCATGTAAATGTAGGTCCTTTAACTCAAGATGGTTGGGAACAGGTGATGATAGAATCAGGTTATTGTGATGTGAAAGTATTGACTGGTGAAATGACATTAATGAAATTATCAGGTATGATTTATGACGAAGGTTGGCTAGGAACCTTGAAAATTTGTATAAATGCTTGTAAAAAGGAGAATAGAAAGCAGTTTTTAACGATGTATAAAATGTTTGATAAGAATAAACAGAACTTGGGCTTTATTGCTATGGCTAGTCATAAATCGTCAAATCGTTAGATAATCATTGAAGTTAACTTTTCCTTTTTTCTTTCTTAAAAAATATGCTATAATAGAGAGTAAAAAACTTTGAAAGAAAGAAAAAGATGAATTTAAAAGATTACATTGCAACAATTGAAAATTATCCGAAGGAAGGTATTACCTTCCGTGATATCAGTCCTTTGATGGCTGATGGAAATGCTTATAGCTACGCTGTTCGTGAAATCGTTCAATATGCTACTGACAAGAAAATCGACATGATCGTAGGGCCTGAAGCTCGTGGTTTTATCGTGGGCTGTCCAGTTGCCTTTGAGTTGGGAATTGGTTTCGCGCCTGTTCGTAAGCCAGGTAAATTGCCACGCGAAGTCATTTCTGCTGACTATGAAAAAGAGTACGGGGTTGATACCTTGACTATGCATGCTGACGCTATTAAGCCAGGTCAACGTGTTCTTATCGTAGATGACCTCTTGGCTACAGGTGGAACTGTTAAGGCAACCATCGAGATGATTGAAAAACTTGGTGGTGTTGTAGCAGGTTGTGCCTTCCTTGTTGAATTGGATGACTTGAACGGTCGTGAAAAAATCGGTGACTACGATTACAAGGTTCTTATGCATTATTAATGAAAAACAGTCCCTAGGGCTGTTTTCTCTACATTAGGATATAAAAACAGACTATATCTAGTTAGAGAAAAACTATAATTGAAAACTATATCTTCTTGCAGTATAATAAAGGGAACAAGTGTTTGAGTTTTGACTTCAAACACATGCAATTATTCCTGAAAGAGTACAGCTAGGAGAGGGTTATGCCGATTCGAATTGATAAAAAATTGCCAGCTGTTGAGATTTTACGGACAGAGAATATCTTTGTCATGGATGATCAACGTGCGGCCCACCAAGATATCCGTCCCTTGAAGATTTTAATTTTAAATCTCATGCCACAGAAAATGGTTACAGAAACCCAATTGTTGCGCCATTTGGCTAATACGCCCCTGCAATTGGACATTGATTTTCTCTATATGGAGACCCACCGTTCTAAAACAACTCGTTCAGAGCACATGGAAACCTTTTATAAAATTTTTCCTGAAGTTAAGGACGAGTATTTTGATGGGATGATAATCACGGGTGCTCCAGTTGAGCATTTACCATTTGAGGAAGTGGACTATTGGGAGGAATTCAGTCAGGTAATCGAATGGTCCAAGACCCATGTCTATTCGACCCTTCATATCTGTTGGGGTGCTCAGGCGGGACTCTATCTGCGTTATGGGGTTGAAAAATACCAGATGGACAGTAAGTTATCGGGTATCTATCCTCAGGATGCTTTAAAAGAGGGGCACCTTCTCTTTAGAGGCTTTGACGATAGCTATGTATCCCCTCATTCTCGTCACACGGAGATTTCTAAGGAAGAGGTCTTAAACAAGACCAATCTCGAGATTTTATCGGAAGGACCTCAGGTTGGGGTTTCGATTTTGTCTAGTCGTGATTTACGAGAAATTTATAGTTTTGGGCATTTGGAATATGACCGTGATACCTTGGCAAATGAATATTTCCGAGATCGTGATGCAGGTTTGGATCCTCATATTCCAGAAAATTACTTTAAGGATGACGATGTCAACCAGACACCTTGTCTTTGTTGGTCTTCATCAGCAGCCCTCTTTTTCAGTAACTGGGTGAATTATGCGGTCTATCAGGAAACGCCTTTTGACTGGAGAAAAATAGAAGATGATGCATCTGCATTTGGGTATTTATAAGAGGAATTATGACATATTTAGACGCTTTTAAATCAGGGAACTTGGTTTTACCGAGTGCCCTGCTCTTGCATTTTAAGGAACTCTTTCCTTCTAGCGACGATTTTCTGGTCTGGCAATTTTTCTATTTGCAAAATACGACAGGTTTAGAAGAAATGTCCCCAAGCCAGATTGCTGAAAGGATTGGCAAGGAAATTTCGGATGTCAATCAGGCTATTTCCAATCTGACGGAGAGGGGACTACTTCAGTATCGAACGATAGAATTGAATGGTGAAATCGAATTGCTTTTTGATGCTAGTTTGGCTTTGGAACGTTTGGATAATTTGCTTGGAGCAGCTCATTCAAGTTCAGACCAGTTGACACCTCAAAACCAGCTCAAAGATTTGGTGGAAACTTTCCAGCAGGAATTAGGGCGCTTGTTGACTCCTTTTGAGATTGAGGATTTGATCAAGACACTAAAGGAAGATGGGACCAGTGCTGACTTGATTAAGGAAGCTCTTCGTGAAGCTGTTTTGAATGGAAAATCAAACTGGAAGTACATTCAGGCGATTTTGAGAAATTGGCGCCATGAAGGTATCAAAAGTGTGGCTCAAATAGAGGCCAAACGGGCAGAGAGAGAAGCAAGCAATCCTCAGTTGACACAGGTATCGGCAGATTTTAGAAATGCCATGGATCTCTGGAAGGATTAATCGTTGGAAGCAGGCTTGAAATCCGAGTAAGATTTGCAAGCTGTGTCTAATTGTGATAAAATAAATAGAAAATAAATTGAAAAAAGAGGTATGTGAAATGTCACGTAAACCATTTATCGCTGGTAACTGGAAAATGAACAAAAATCCAGAAGAAGCTAAAGCATTCGTTGAAGCAGTTGCATCAAAACTTCCTTCATCAGATCTTGTTGAAGCAGGTATCGCAGCTCCAGCTCTTGATTTGACAACTGTTCTTGCTGCTGCAAAAGGTTCAAACCTCAAAGTTGCTGCTCAAAACTGCTACTTTGAAAATGCAGGTGCTTTCACTGGTGAAACTAGCCCACAAGTTTTGAAAGAAATCGGTACTGACTATGTTGTTATCGGTCACTCAGAACGCCGTGACTACTTCCATGAAACTGACGAAGATATCAACAAAAAAGCAAAAGCAATCTTTGCAAACGGTATGCTTCCAATCATCTGTTGTGGTGAGTCACTTGAAACTTACGAAGCTGGTAAAGCTGCTGAATTTGTAGGTGCTCAAGTATCTGCTGCATTGGCTGGATTGACTGCTGAACAAGTTGCTGCATCAGTTATCGCTTACGAGCCAATCTGGGCTATCGGTACTGGTAAATCAGCTTCACAAGACGATGCACAAAAAATGTGTAAAGTTGTTCGTGACGTTGTAGCTGCTGACTTCGGTCAAGAAGTTGCAGACAAAGTTCGTGTTCAATACGGTGGTTCTGTTAAACCTGAAAACGTTGCTTCATACATGGCTTGCCCAGACGTTGACGGTGCCCTTGTTGGTGGTGCGTCACTTGAAGCAGAAAGCTTCTTGGCTTTGCTTGACTTTGTAAAATAATCAGTAGCAAAAGCTAGGTGGAACAGCATTCAAGATGTCTGTTCCATTTTTTATAGGAGAAGAAAGATTGAAAATCAAGATTGGAAAAATTGGATTAGCAAGTCTCTGTTTACTGGGCTTGGCAGTTAGTCATGTCGCTGCAAATGAAACTGAAGTGAAATCATCTTCGGAAGGAAGCAGAGTTCAAGATTCTTCTAGCAAGGTAGAAGAAAAGAAATCAGAAACGACTACAAGTCAAAAAGAAGAAGAGAAGAAGGAAGAAGTAAAAGAGACGCGAGCTAGTAGTAGTCAGAAAGAAGAAAGTAAGCCAAATTTAACATCAGCACACTGGGAAGGAGATTTCTATGTAAAAGCTGATGGTTCCAAAGCGAAGAGTGAGTGGATTTTCGATACTAGCTACAGTAGTTGGTTCTATATAAAATCAGATGGTCGTTATGCCCAAAAAGAATGGCATGGAAACTATTACCTCAAAGTGGGTGGTTACATGGCTAAAAATGAATGGGTTTACGATAACAATTATAATAGCTGGTTCTACCTCAAGATAGACGGTTCTTATGCAAATCAAGAATGGCAGAAAATTAATGGTAAATGGTATTATTTCAAGAAATGGGGCTCTATGGCTAAAAGTCAGTGGCAAGGAAATTATTTCTTGAATGGTCAAGGTGCCATGATGCAAAACGAATGGCTTTACGATAATCATTATAAGAGTTGGTTCTATCTTAAGGCAGATGGTTCTTACGCTAATGAACAGTGGCAAAAGATTGATGGCAAGTGGTACTATTTCAAGAAGTGGGGCTACATGGCTCAAGATGAGTGGCAAGGTAATTACTATCTTACTGAAAGTGGTGCTATGGCGACTGGTGAGTTAATCATGGACGATACTCGTTATACTTTTGCCGATTCAGGGGAACTGGAAGAAAAGAAAGCCTTGAATGTTGGTTGGGTTTATCGAAACGGCCACCGTTATTTCTTTAACCATCGTGAAGAACAGGTTGGAACAGATCGTGCTAAGAAGGTTATTGATGTCAGTGAACATAATGGTCGCATTAGTGATTGGAAAAAGGTTATCCAGGAAAATGGAGTTGATGGCGTCATTGTTCGCTTGGGATATAGTGGTGTAGAAGATAAGGAATTGGCTTATAATATTCAAGAATTGAATCGACTAGGCATTCCTTATGGTGTTTATCTTTATACCTATGCCGAAAATGAAACAGATGCTGAGAATGATGCCAAACAGACTATTGAACTCTTGAAGAAATACAAGATGAATTTGTCTTATCCAATCTACTATGATGTTGAAAATTGGGAATATGAAAATAAATCTAAGAAAGCACCGACAGATACAACTACTTGGGTTAAAATTATCAATAAGTATATGGAAACCATGAAGCATGCTGGTTATCAAAACGTGAAAGTTTATAGCTATCGTCAACTTTTGCAAACTCGTTTGAATCATCCAAATATTTTACAACATGTAAACTGGGTTGCAGCTTATACGGATGCGCTTGATTGGAATAATCCTCATTATTCAGGAGAAAAAGGATGGCAATATACTTCATCTGACTCTCTTAAAGGGATACGAGGACAGGTTGATGTCAGTGTCTGGTATTAAGATGTAAAATGAGAAAAGAGCCTACAAATTGTATACTCTTTTTCTTTATTTTATAGCTGTTAAGAGAGTTTGAAAGTGACTAGGTTTTATTCTAAAAAAATCTTAAATTATCAGTCTATTGCAACTTTTCTCATGTGAGTCATTTGGCTTGCTATTGGTTTTCCTTAGTAGTATACTAAGGTAGTAATCATTAAGAAGTGGTTACAAATAATAATGAATGAGGTAAAATAAAATGGTAGAATTGAAAAAAGAAGCAGTAAAAGACGTAACATCATTAACAAAAGCAGCGCCAGTAGCATTGGCAAAAACAAAGGAAGTATTGAACCAAGCTGTTGCTGATTTGTATGTAGCTCACGTTGCTTTGCACCAAGTGCACTGGTACATGCGTGGTCGTGGTTTCCTTGTATGGCATCCAAAAATGGATGAGTATATGGAAGCTCTTGATGGTCAATTGGATGAAATCAGTGAGCGTTTGATCACACTTGGTGGTAGCCCATTCTCTACATTGACAGAATTCCTTCAAAACAGTGAAATCGAAGAAGAAGCTGGTGAATACCGTAATGTTGAAGAAAGCTTGGAACGTGTCCTTGCTATCTACCGTTACTTGTCAGAACTCTTCCAAAAAGGTTTGGATGTTACTGATGAAGAAGGTGACGATGTGACAAACGGTATCTTTACAGATGCTAAAACTGAAACTGATAAAACAATCTGGATGCTTGCCGCAGAACTTGGACAAGCACCTGGTTTGTAAGAAATAGAATAATCATATAAAAATCTGTAGGATGCCTCTTACAGATTTTTTTCTATTCTGTAAGCTATTCCAAACCAGTCTTTTTTTGAGTTTTTTGATAAAATAGTACTATCAGTGAAAAGGATGGAAGCATGACTAAGAAAATCGTAGCTATTTGGGCCCAGGATGAAGAGGGTGTGATTGGTAAGGACAATCGTCTGCCTTGGCATTTACCAGCAGAACTGCAACACTTCAAAGAAACAACTCTGAATCATGCTATCTTGATGGGACGTGTGACCTTTGATGGGATGGGGCGTCGCTTGCTTCCAAAACGGGAGACCTTGATTTTGACTCGTAACCTAGAAGAAAAGATAGACGGGGTTACTATTTTTTATGATGTCCAGTCTGTCTTGGACTGGCATCAGGCTCAAGAAAACAATCTCTATATTATTGGTGGAAAGCAGATTTTTCAGGCTTTTGAACCCTACCTTGACGAAGTGATTGTGACTCAAATTCATGCTCGGGTGGAAGGAGATACCTATTTCCCTGAAGAGTTTGACTTGTCCCTTTTTGAGACAGTTTCAAGCAAATCCTTTACCAAAGATGAGAAAAATCCTTATGATTTTACCATCCAATACCGCAAGAGAAAGGAAGTCTAATGGAACGTAGTATATTTGGTTTTTTTACAGCCATGCTGTGTTTGGTCTGCTTGCTTGCAGGAGCACAGGCTTTTCGTAAAAAGCGTTATGGACTTTCTGTCCTGCTCTGGTTAAATGCCTTTACCAATTTGGTCAATAGTATCCATGCTTTTTACATGACCTTATTTTAGATAGAATGACAGTATAAAAAGAATAGAACGGAAGGAAATCATGCCTACAACTAGGAATAATGATATGATGGTTTATTGCTCATTTTGTGGCAAAAGCCAAGAAGAAGTACAAAAAATAATCGCAGGCAACAACGCCTTTATCTGTAATGAATGTGTGGAGTTGGCCCAGGAAATCATTCGGGAGGAGTTGGCCGAGGAAGTCTTGGCAGACTTGTCTGAGGTACCAAAACCAATCGAACTCCTCCATATCTTGAACCACTATGTAATCGGTCAAGATCGTGCCAAACGTGCCTTGGCAGTAGCTGTTTACAATCACTACAAACGCATCAATTTCCACGATACGCGTGAAGAGTCAGAAGATGTGGATTTGCAGAAGTCAAACATCTTGATGATTGGCCCAACTGGTTCAGGGAAGACTTTCCTTGCCCAGACCTTGGCTAAGAGCTTGAATGTGCCTTTTGCGATTGCGGATGCGACAGCTCTTACCGAGGCTGGTTATGTGGGTGAGGACGTGGAAAATATTCTTCTCAAACTCTTGCAGGCTGCTGACTTTAACATTGAACGTGCAGAACGTGGGATTATCTATGTGGATGAAATTGACAAGATTGCCAAGAAGAGTGAGAACGTGTCTATCACACGTGACGTTTCTGGTGAAGGGGTGCAACAAGCCCTTCTCAAGATTATCGAGGGGACTGTAGCCAGCGTACCGCCTCAAGGTGGACGCAAGCATCCACAACAAGAGATGATTCAGGTGGATACTAAAAATATCCTCTTCATCGTGGGTGGCGCCTTTGATGGTATTGAAGAAATTGTTAAACAACGTCTGGGTGAAAAAGTCATCGGATTTGGTCAAAATAACAAGGCAATTGACGAAAATAGCTCATACATGCAAGAAATCATCGCAGAAGATATTCAAAAATTTGGTATCATTCCTGAGTTGATTGGACGCTTGCCTGTCTTTGCAGCTCTTGAGCAATTGACAGTGGATGACTTGGTTCGCATCTTGAAAGAACCAAGAAATGCCTTGGTCAAACAATACCAAACCTTGCTTTCTTATGATGATGTCGAGTTGGAATTTGACGACGAAGCCCTTCAAGAGATTGCCAATAAGGCCATCGAACGCAAAACTGGTGCGCGTGGTCTTCGCTCCATCATCGAAGAAACCATGCTAGATGTTATGTTTGAAGTACCGAGTCAGGAAAATGTGAAATTGGTTCGCATCACTAAAGAAGCTGTCGATGGAACGGATAAACCAATCCTAGAAACAGCCTAGAGGTGACTATGGAACTTAATACACACAATGCTGAAATCTTGCTCAGTGCGGCTAATAAATCCCACTATCCGCAGGATGAATTGCCAGAGATTGCCCTAGCAGGGCGTTCAAATGTTGGTAAATCTAGCTTTATCAATACCATGCTGAACCGCAAGAATCTAGCCCGAACATCAGGTAAACCTGGTAAAACCCAGCTTCTCAACTTCTTTAATATCGATGATAAGATGCGCTTTGTGGATGTGCCTGGTTATGGCTATGCCCGTGTTTCTAAAAAGGAACGTGAAAAGTGGGGGCGCATGATTGAGGAGTACCTAACGACTCGGGAAAATCTCCGTGCGGTAGTCAGTCTAGTTGACCTTCGTCATGACCCGTCAGCAGATGATGTGCAGATGTACGAATTTCTCAAGTATTATGAGATTCCGGTCATCATTGTGGCGACTAAGGCGGACAAGATTCCTCGTGGTAAATGGAACAAACACGAATCAGCAATCAAAAAGAAATTAAACTTTGACCCAAGTGACGACTTTATTCTCTTTTCATCTGTCAGCAAGGCAGGGATGGATGAGGCTTGGGATACAATCTTAGAAAAATTGTGAGGAAAAGAAAATGGCAAAAACAATTCATACAGATAAAGCTCCAAAGGCTATCGGGCCTTATGTTCAAGGAAAAATCGTCGGCAATCTTTTATTTGCTAGCGGTCAAGTTCCCCTATCTCCTGAAACTGGGGAAATCGTTGGAACAACGATCCAAGAACAGACAGAACAAGTCTTGAAAAACATTGGTGCTATTTTGGCAGAAGCAGGAACTGATTTTGACCATGTTGTCAAAACAACTTGCTTTTTGAGCGATATGAACGACTTTGTTCCTTTTAACGAGGTTTACCAAACGGCCTTTAAAGAGGAATTCCCAGCTCGTTCAGCTGTGGAGGTAGCTCGTCTTCCTCGTGATGTAAAAGTCGAAATCGAAGTCATCGCAGAGATTGGATAAGCTAGTTGAAGTTTGGTTCTGCCAAACTTCTTTTGATATAAGGAGAAAAAGATGACAAAGAAACAACTTCACTTGGTGATTGTGACAGGAATGAGTGGTGCAGGGAAAACAGTTGCCATTCAGTCCTTCGAAGATTTGGGTTATTTTACTATTGATAATATGCCTCCAGCTCTCTTGCCTAAGTTTTTGCAGTTGGTGGAAACAAAAGAAGACGACCATAAGTTGGCCTTGGTAGTAGATATGCGTAGCCGTTCTTTCTTCTCAGAGATTCAAGATGTTTTGGATGAGTTGGAAAACAAGGAAGAACTGGACTTTAAAATTCTCTTTTTGGATGCAGCTGATAAGGAATTGGTCGCTCGTTACAAGGAAACCAGACGGAGTCACCCATTAGCTGCAGATGGACGGATTTTAGACGGAATCAAGTTGGAACGTGAACTCTTGGCGCCTTTGAAAAATATGAGCCAAAATGTGGTGGATACAACTGAACTTACTCCACGTGAGCTGCGCAAAACCCTTGCAGAGCAGTTTTCTGATCAGGAACAAGCCCAGTCTTTCCGTATCGAAGTCATGTCTTTTGGCTTTAAATATGGAATTCCGATTGATGCAGATTTGGTCTTTGATGTCCGATTCTTGCCAAATCCCTACTACCTACCAGAACTGAGAAACCAAACGGGTGTGGATGAACCAGTTTATGACTATGTCATGAATCATCCTGAGTCAGAAGATTTTTATCAGCATTTGTTGGCCTTGATTGAGCCGATTTTGCCAAGTTACCAAAAGGAAGGGAAGTCCGTTTTGACCATTGCCATGGGTTGTACAGGTGGTCAACACCGTAGTGTGGCCTTTGCTAAACGCTTGGCGCAGGACTTATCCAAGACTTGGCCTGTCAATGAAGGGCATCGTGACAAAGACCGAAGAAAGGAAACGGTAAACCGTTCATGAGAAAACCAAAGATAACGGTGATTGGTGGAGGGACTGGGATCCCCGTCATTCTTAAAAGTTTGCGTGAAAAAGATGTGGAAATCGCTGCTATCGTAACGGTGGCGGATGATGGTGGTTCATCAGGTGAACTCCGAAAAAATATGCAGCAATTGACACCGCCAGGTGATCTTCGCAATGTCCTTGTGGCCATGTCGGATATGCCTAAGTTTTATGAGAAAGTCTTTCAGTACCGCTTTTCTGAAGATGCTGGAGCCTTTGCTGGCCATCCATTGGGAAATCTCATTATCGCTGGTCTGTCAGAAATGCAGGGTTCGACCTATAATGCCATGCAGTTGCTGAGCAAATTTTTCCATACAACTGGAAAGATTTATCCTTCCAGTGACCATCCTTTGACCCTGCACGCAGTCTTTCAGGATGGGACAGAAGTGGCTGGAGAGAGCCATATTGCAGACCATCCAGGCATGATTGACCATGTTTATGTAACAAATACCCTCAACCATGATACGTCTCTGGCTAGCCGTCGAGTAGTGCAGACCATTCTTGAAAGCGACATGATTGTCCTTGGGCCTGGTTCCCTCTTTACCTCGATTTTGCCCAATATTGTGATTAAGGAAATTGGTCAGGCGCTTTTGGAAACCAAGGCAGAAATCGCCTATGTCTGCAATATCATGACCCAACGCGGGGAGACGGAACACTTTACAGATAGTGACCACGTGGAAGTCTTGCATCGTCACCTTGGCCGACCTTTTATCGATACTGTCTTGGTGAATATCGAAAAAGTGCCTCAGGAATACATGAATTCCAATCGCTTTGATGAATACTTGGTGCAGGTGGACCATGATTTTGCTGGGCTTAGTAAGCAAGTTCCGCGCGTGATTTCA
The DNA here is from genome assembly GCF_041432345.1 of Streptococcus sp. 27098_8_103. GTDB lineage: Bacteria > Bacillota > Bacilli > Lactobacillales > Streptococcaceae > Streptococcus > Streptococcus mitis_BV. Next base: position 21,827 of record NZ_JAPVZK010000022.1, on the reverse strand, counting down.
TCCAACTTCCTTCGTCTGGAAAATGGAGGTGCCTTCCACGATGGGGATTTGATTGTGGACGAATTGATGCGCATTATAAAGGTGAGAAAATGAGTTTCACAGTAGCAGTAAAAGAAGAAATCCTAGGTCAGCACCATCTAAGCCGGCATGAATTATCTGCCATTATCAAGATGTCTGGTAGTATCGGTCTCTCGACTTCGGGTTTGACCTTGTCAGTTGTGACAGAAAATGCCAAACTGGCTCGTCACCTCTATGAGTCCTTTCTCCATTTTTACGAAATCAAATCGGAAATTCGCCATCACCAACGGAGTAATCTCCGCAAGAATCGGGTCTATACTGTTTTTACAGATGAAAAGGTGCAGGACCTGCTGAGTGATTTGCACTTGGCAGACTCCTTTTTTGGTCTGGAAACAGGTATTGACGAGGCAATTTTATCGGACGAGGAAGCAGGTCGTGCCTATCTCTGTGGTGCTTTCTTGGCAAATGGAAGCATTCGTGACCCTGAGTCAGGCAAGTATCAGTTGGAAATCAGTTCTGTTTATCTGGATCACGCGCAAGGGCTTGCCTCTCTTCTCCAGCAGTTTTTACTGGACGCTAAGGTTCTTGAGCGCAAGAAGGGAGCTGTGACCTATCTCCAGCGAGCCGAAGATATTATGGATTTCTTGATTGTCATCGGAGCCATGCAGGCGCGTGATGATTTTGAGCGGGTTAAGATTTTGCGAGAAACCCGTAACGATCTCAATCGGGCTAATAATGCTGAAACGGCTAATATCGCTCGGACAGTTTCTGCTAGCATGAAGACTATCAACAATATCAGTAAAATCAAAGATATCATGGGATTAGAAAATTTGCCAGTGGATTTGCAGGAGGTGGCGCAGCTGCGGATTCAGCATCCAGACTACTCAATCCAGCAGTTAGCAGATAGCCTCAGCAACCCTCTGACCAAAAGTGGTGTCAACCACAGACTCAGAAAGATAAATAAATTAGCCGATGAATTATAACGATATAAAGCACCCCCTTGAATTATCAGTGCGATTAGTTGATTCTATTTTTCTAATGTCCTGATATTGTTAACTTACAAAATATCAATCTGTTTCTTGACAATTGAATAGAGTATGTGAGATAATAAAGAGGAATTGAGTACTAGTTCTATATCATGGACTAAGAAAAGACCCCGAGCTAACTTCCACATTAAGCTTGGGGTCTTTTTTGACACTATTTGTACTTGTTTAGCCATTTATAGTAGATTGAATCTACATTAGTTTGTCATGGCTGCCAAAATATTTATAGAAAGTAATTTGACTTTCCTAATCGATTTATTCACATCTTATTTCAATCTACTATATTGACTAAGCAAAGAACGACACTGGCCACAATTGGTCCGATGATAGTTTTGAGTATTAATTCCATCATGGGCTATCTCACCTTCTTTCGTAGGCGGTGTAGAAGTGCCGTAAATATTACAGCGCATTTATAATTCAGCATGTCAGAGATTTCTTTTGACAACTGAAGATGGATGTGAGATAATAGTGGAGAAGTGAAGATGTAGTCTACCATAACTACAAAAAAGCCCCTGCTGATAACCACAAAAGCAAGGGCTTTTTCTAGTCTACGCTAGAAAGGTGGGTTGGTCGCTATTTCTTGTTTAGCCATTTTTCGATGACTATCAGGACGATACCGATCACCAAGGGTAGAATAATATTTGTGAAGATGTAATCTACCATAGGCTCCACCTCCCTTCTAAGGCAGATGTGCCGTTTCTATTATATCACATGATTTATCAGTTTGATAGGCATTTTTATTTGTGCTAGAAGAAGGGAAAGATATGATCTAACAAGTTAGCCGAAGAAATATAAAACCACGAATCCTATGTGACTCGTGGTTCTTTTTTATAAACTGGTTGAGTGTTTTGGTTGTACCTTTTGTTCTGGGTCAATGTAGTTGATGGCATTGTTAACAGCGGTTGGTGCCTCTCCAAGCCCTGTCGCAATCAAGTCAATTTTTCCGTCATAGTAGCAACAGTCACCGATAGCATAGATACCTGCTTGGCTAGATTCTTGCTTGCTGTTGACGATAATCTTGTGACGGTTGAGGTCCAGACCCCAGTTTTTAAGGTTACCAACAGAAGATTTGAAACCATAGTTGACAAAGAGGTGGTCTAGGTCAATAGTTTCTGTTTCATCAGATTTGACTTTTGTGATTTCAAGTTTATCGAGTGTTTTTCCATCTCCAAGGAGTTGGCTAGGGACGAATGGTGTCTTGATGATCACAGAAGATTCCTGCAAAGCTTGGACACTGTGTTCCAAGGCGCGGAAATTATCTCTGCGGTGAACAAGGGTAGTTGGTGTGATTTTTTCAAAAGCCAAAGCCCAATCCACAGCCGAGTCTCCTCCACCAAGAATCGTCACTTTCTTACCAGCATATTGCTGGATGTTGGAAACGTGGTAGTGGATATTTTCATAGTCTTCAACGCCTTCTAGTTCCAGAGGACGTGGTTTGAAGGCACCGCCCCCCATAGCGATGATAACAGTTTTAGACAGGTGACTTCCTTTAGAAGTTGTAATTACAAAGCCTTCTTCTTGTTTTTCAATCTCAAGAACCGTTTCATTGAGATGAATAGGGGTATCAAAGCCGTTTAACTGTTCAATCAAGCGGTTGGTCAACTCTTCTCCAGTTAGGTTTGGGAAACCTGGTACGTCTAGGATTTCCTTTTCAGGGTAGAGAATAGCAGGTTGTCCACCTAGTTGGGGAAGAGAGTCGATGATTTGGACCTTGGCTTGGCGTAGGTGGGCATAGAAGGCCGCAAAAAGCCCGACAGGACCACCACCTACAATGGTAATATCATAGAGTTGAGACATGGTTTCTCCTTTGTTTTTTCTAGTCATACTCTTCGAAAATCTCTTCAAACCACGTCAGCGTCGCCTTACCGTACTCAAGTACAGCCTGCGGCTAGCTTCCTAGTTTGCTCTTTGATTTTCATTGAGTATCAGTTTATTTTATCATATTTTTTCTTTAATTTAAAATGAAGTAGGATAGGGAAAAAAATGCCAGAAAAATGGTATAATAGAAAGGAACGTGTTTGGACAGAGAGGAGACAGCAGATGAACTTTCAACAATTATCCAACCTGCAATATTGGACTAGCTTGTTTTCTAGTCCTTGGAGTATTGCCATCAATGTGTTTGATATTTTGATTGTGGCCTATATTTTATATCGTTTTACAAAAGCGATAGCTGGCACCAAGATTATGATTTTGGTGCGGGGGGTCGTGATCTTCGTATTAGCCCAGGTTGTGGCCAACATCCTTGGTTTAACAACGATTTCTTGGTTGATTAATCAAATTATCACCTATGGGGTTATTGCTGCGGTTGTTATCTTCTCTCCAGAGATTCGGACTGGTTTGGAACGCTTGGGAAGGGCGACAGACTTCTTTTCTACTGCTCAAATTAGTGCAGAGGAGCAAATGATTCGTGCCTTTGTCAAGTCGGTTGAATATATGAGTCCCCGTAAGATTGGTGCTCTGGTTGCCATTCAACGAGTTCGGACCTTACAAGAATACATCGCGACAGGAATTCCCTTGGATGCCAAAATTTCGGCAGAACTCCTCATCAATATTTTTATTCCCAACACTCCTCTACACGATGGTGCTGTGATTATCAGAGAAAATCGAATAGCAGTAACCTCTGCCTATCTGCCCTTGACAGAAAGCACAGGGATTTCCAAGGAATTTGGGACCAGACACCGGGCGGCTATCGGTTTATCAGAAGTGTCCGATGCCTTGACCTTTATCGTCTCAGAGGAAACAGGTGGCATTTCTATTACCTACAATGGGGTTTTCAAGCATGATTTGACGATTGAAGAATTTGAAGCAGAGCTACGAGCAATTCTTTTGCCAGCTGTTGAGGAAAAAGTCAGTTTCAAGGACCGTTTGCTAGGAGGTTGGAAATATGAGAAAAAATAGTCTATATATCATCTCATCTCTTTTTTTTGCTTGTGTCTTATTTATCTATGCAACGTCAACCAACTTTCAAAATAGCAATACCGCAAGGCAGGTCAAATCAGAAACCTACACCAATACGATAACGAACGTTCCTATCGATATCCATTATGATAATGAACAGTATTTCATTAGCGGATTTGCATCAGAAGTTTCAGTGGTATTAACCGGAGCTAATCGTGTGACCTTGGCCAGCGAAATGCAGGAGAGCACTCGTAAGTTTAAGGTAACTGCTGATTTGACGGATGCCAGTATTGGAACAATTGAAGTTCCCTTGAATATTGAAAATCTTCCAAGTGGATTGACTGCTGTGGCAACGCCTCAAAAGATTACAGTGAAAGTTGGGAAGAAGGTTAAACGAGATGGGATGATTGTTGTGCCACAAGTTGACCAAAGCCAGATTGATCCCAAGCTACAAATTGATAGTGTAACTGTGTCAAACGAACGAGTTTCTGTCACAACTGACCAAGAAACACTAGCTAAAATCGATCGGATTATTGCGCTTTTACCAACCAGCGAACGCATAACAGGTAACTACAGTGGTTCAGTACCTTTGCAGGCAATCGACCGTAATGGTGTTGTCTTACCGGCAGTTATTACTCCGTTCGACACAACAATGAAGGTGACTACAAAACCAGTAGCACCAAGTTCAAGCACATCAAATTCAACTACAAGTAGTTCGTCGGAGACATCTTCGTCAACGAAAGCAACTAGTTCAAAAACGAATTAAAAAATAGGAAAAGGATTTTATAAAAATGGGTAAATATTTTGGGACTGATGGAGTCCGTGGAGAAGCTAACGTAGAATTAACGCCAGAATTGGCCTTTAAGCTAGGACGTTTTGGAGGCTATGTTCTTAGCCAACATGAAACGGAAGCACCGAAAGTTTTTGTAGGACGTGACACACGTATTTCAGGAGAAATGCTAGAATCAGCCTTGGTAGCTGGTCTTCTTTCAGTTGGTATTCACGTATACAAACTAGGTGTTCTGGCAACACCAGCAGTAGCTTACTTGGTAAAAACTGAAGGAGCAAGTGCCGGTGTCATGATTTCTGCTAGCCACAACCCAGCCCTTGATAATGGGATTAAGTTCTTTGGTGGTGATGGTTTCAAACTAGATGATGAAAAAGAAGCAGAAATTGAAGCCTTGCTAGATGCTGCGGAAGACACTCTTCCTCGTCCAAGTGCTGAAGGCTTGGGAACCTTGGTAGATTATCCAGAAGGCTTGCGTAAGTATGAAGGATATCTTGTTTCAACTGGAACTCCTCTTGAAGGAATGAAGGTTGCCTTGGATACGGCCAATGGTGCAGCTTCTACAAGTGCACGTCAAATCTTTGCAGATCTTGGTGCTCAATTAACTGTTATTGGGGAAACACCAGATGGTCTTAACATCAACCTTAATGTTGGTTCAACCCACCCAGAAACACTTCAAGAAGTGGTCAAAGAAAGTGACTCAGCTATCGGTTTGGCTTTTGACGGAGACAGTGACCGTTTGATTGCTGTCGATGAGAATGGCGATATCGTCGATGGTGACAAGATTATGTACATCATCGGAAAATACCTTTCTGAAAAAGGACAATTGGCGCAAAATACAATCGTGACAACCGTTATGTCTAACCTTGGTTTCCACAAGGCCTTGGACCGTGAAGGCATTAACAAGGCAGTCACTGCAGTTGGTGACCGCTACGTTGTTGAAGAAATGAGAAAATCAGGCTACAACCTTGGTGGTGAACAGTCTGGTCACGTGATCTTGATGGATTACAATACAACAGGTGATGGCCAATTATCTGCTGTTCAATTAACAAAAATCATGAGGGAAACTGGTAAGAGCTTGTCAGAGTTGGCAGCAGAAGTAACCATCTATCCACAAAAATTAGTTAATATCCGAGTGGAAAATGCCATGAAGGAAAAGGCTATGGAAGTGCCAGCTATCAAGGCAATCATCGAGAAGATGGAAGAAGAAATGGCAGGGAATGGTCGTATTCTTGTTCGCCCAAGTGGAACAGAGCCCCTTTTGCGTGTTATGGCAGAAGCGCCTACAACAGAAGAAGTAGACTACTATGTTGATACCATCGCAGACGTAGTTCGAGCTGAAATCGGGATTGACTAAATCCTAGAAAACTAGATGAAAATAAAAAATTATGGTACAATAGCTTATAATATTGTAGCCAAGGGAGAAAGACATGAATCTTAAACGTGAACAAGAATTTGTTAGTCAGTATCATTTTGATGCGCGTAATTTTGAATGGGAAAATGAAAATGGAGCTCCTGAAACTAAGGTGGATGTGAACTTCCAATTGCTCCAACATGATCAAGAAAATCAAGTGACTTCCTTGATTGTCATCTTGACCTTTATGATTGTATTTGATAAGTTTGTCATCAGTGGAACCATTTCACAGGTAAATCACATCGATGGCCGTATTGTCAATGAACCAAGTGAATTGAGCCAAGAAGAAGTGGAAACTTTGGCTCGCCCAAGTTTGAACATGCTCAACCGTTTGACTTACGAAGTAACTGAAATTGCATTAGACTTACCAGGAATCAATTTGGAGTTCTAATATGAAACTAGCTGTTATCACAGATTCTTCTGCCTATCTCAGTGCAGAGACCTTGCAAAGAGAAGATTTATTTGTCTTGGATATTCCTGTCAATATTGATGGTGAGGAGTATGTCGAAGGCATCAATCTGACTGCTGAGGAATTTTACCAAAAAATGGCTCAGGCTTCTGAATTGCCTAAGACTAGTCAACCAAGTATTGCCAAGTTAGATGAAATCTTAACTTCGCTCAAAGAACAAGGTTATACCCATGCTTTGGGGCTTTTCCTATCTTCTGGAATTTCAGGTTTTTACCAAAATATCCAGTATATGATAGATGAATATGAGGGCTTAACCATTGCTTTTCCAGACACTTTGATTACAAGCGCTCCGCTGGGTATCATGGTTGAAAGTGTCTTTAACTGGCGTGACCAGGGCGATGATTTTGCCAGCATTCAGGATAAGCTAGCCATTCAAATTAGCCGTACGTCAGCTTTTATCATGGTAGATGATTTGGATCATTTGGTAAAAGGTGGGCGCCTTTCAAATGGGGCTGCCATTTTGGGTAATCTGCTAAGCATTAAGCCAATCCTTTATTTTAACGATCAAGGTGTGATTGAAGTTTACGAAAAAGTTCGTACTGAAAAGAAAGCAACCAAGCGCTTAATTGAAATTATCAAGGAAACAACGGCTTCAGGTCAATACCGGGTCATTGTCATTCACGGAAATGCTCCTGAAAAGGCTGAGGAATTGCGTCAGCACTTGCTTGATTCTGGCTTGGGTTCGGATGTTTCACTTGCTACATTTGGTAGTGTCATTGGAACTCACCTAGGATCAGGAAGCATTGCTCTGGGTTATATTCCAGTAATTTAGTTGGCACTTTTAGACTAGTTAAGAAGTTAGCAGTTGAACACGCCTGGAACCCTGTGTGAAAAAGATAGTTTTTCCAAGGAGTAGACACTTCTTGATCAAAACTCCTATTTTCACTTTGTGTTCCTACAGGCTTTGTATCTTAGCAATTGAACACGGACTACCTGCCTCATGAAAAAAGATGCCTGTCTGGCCTTTCGTCGAAAGTCAGTGCCATTCCCTATTTTTCATGGGCAGCCAACGTCCTTTGTATCTTAGACAGGAGTAGAGATGAGTATTCGAGTAATTATTGCTGGTTTTAAGGGAAAGATGGGCCAAGCTGCTTGTCAGATGGTCTTGGCTGATCCAGACTTGGACTTGGTAGCAGTTTTGGATCCCTTTGAGTCTGAATCAGAATGGCAGGGTATTCCTGTTTTCAAGGATAAGGCTGATTTAGCAGGCTTTGAAGCGGATGTCTGGGTAGATTTTACTACTCCAGCTGTTGCCTACGAAAATACACGCTTTGCTCTTGAAAATGGATTTGCTCCAGTAGTTGGAACGACAGGCTTTACTAGTGAAGAAATTGCAGAGCTAAAAGCATTTTCTCGCGCCCAAGATTTGGGTGGTTTGATTGCCCCTAACTTTGCCTTGGGTGCTGTCTTGCTTATGCAATTTGCGAAGCAGGCTGCTAAATATTTCCCAAATGTGGAGATTATCGAGCTCCATCATGACAAGAAAAAGGATGCCCCGAGTGGAACAGCTATTAAAACAGCTGAGTTGATGGCGGAAGTTCGAGAGTCCATTCAGCAAGGTGCGCCTGATGAGGAAGAATTGATTGCAGGTGCCCGTGGTGCTGACTTTGATGGCATGCGTATTCATTCAGTTCGTTTGCCAGGCTTGGTAGCCCATCAGGAAGTCATCTTTGGCAATCAGGGAGAAGGATTGACCCTCCGTCATGACTCCTATGATCGCAGCTCCTTCATGACAGGGGTCAATTTGGGAATTAAAGAAGTTGTCAAGCGTCATGAGCTTGTCTATGGATTAGAACACTTATTATGAGATTAACGCAAATGCCTTCTGAATTTCAGAAGGCTTTACCAGTATTAGAAAAAATTAAAGAAGCAGGATTTGAAGCCTATTTTGTTGGGGGTTCTGTTCGAGACGCCCTCCTCAATCGTCCCATCCACGATGTGGATATTGCGACATCTTCCTATCCAGAAGAAACCAAGCAGATTTTTCCGCGAACAGCCGATATCGGAATCGAGCATGGAACGGTCTTGGTTTTAGATGGCGATGAGGAGTATGAGGTAACCACCTTTCGGACAGAAGATGTCTATGTGGACTATCGCAGACCCAGTGCGGTTTCCTTTGTGCGCTCGCTAGAAGAAGACCTCAAGCGCCGTGATTTTACAGTCAATGCCTTTGCCTTGGACGAGACAGGGGAAATCATTGACTTGTTCCATGGTTTAGAAGATTTGGAAAAGCAAGTCTTACGAGCAGTTGGAGTGGCTAGTGAGCGTTTTAACGAAGATGCTCTGCGGATTATGCGTGGTTTCCGTTTTCAGGCCAGTCTTGGCTTTGAACTTGAGCAAGAAACATTTAAAGCAATGAAGACCTTGACGCCACTCTTGGAGAAAATTTCTGTGGAGCGTACCTTTGTCGAGTTTGATAAACTCTTGCTGGCTCCATTTTGGAGAAGGGGCTTGGCTTCCATGATTGAGAGTCAAGCTTATGATTATCTCCCTGATATGGCAGCTAGCCAGGACAAGCTCAATAGACTGTTTGGTTTGGAGACTGATTTCACCTTTGAATCTTCAGAGCAAGCCTGGGCGGCTCTACTGTGGGCTTTGGAGATTGAAAATGCGCAGCCATTTTTGAAAGCTTGGAAGACCTCACGTCAGTTTGCCAAGCAGGTACAGGATTTGCTGACTATTTTGGCTCTGCGTGAAAAGGGAGAATTGAGCAAGCGCGATTGTTACCGCTTTGACTTGGATTTACTTTTACAGGCTGAAAATCTTCGTCAGGCTCAAGGAAAACCAGTCAACCGACAAGTCATCACAGAAACCTACCAGAGTTTGACAATTCATGATAAGAAAGAAATCCAAATCAACGGTGGTATTTTGATCAAGGAATATGGCTATCAACCAGGTCCTGACTTGGGAGAGATTTTAACAGAGATTGAGTTTGCCATTGTCGATGGAGAATTGGAAAATGACCGTCAAGCCATCCATGCTTATCTGAGGGAGAAAAAATGAGTGATTTTATCGTTGAAAAACTAAGTAAATCCGTCGGTGACAAGACCGTTTTTAAGGATATTTCCTTTATCATCCATGATTTGGATAGAATTGGTTTAATCGGTGTTAATGGAACGGGCAAGACTACCCTTTTAGATGTCCTTTCTGGTGTTTCTGGCTTTGATGGGGATGTCAGTCCCTTTTCAGCTAAGAATGATTACCAGATTGGTTACTTGACCCAAGACCCTGATTTTGATGATAGTAAGACGGTTTTAGATACGGTTCTATCTAGTGACCTCAAGGAAATTCAGCTTATTCGTGAGTATGAATTGATCATGCTCAACTACAGTGAGGACAAACAGGCGCGTTTGGAACGCGTCATGGCAGAGATGGATTCTCTTCAAGCTTGGGAAATTGAGAGTCAGGTCAAGACGGTTCTTAGCAAGCTGGGTATCCAGGACTTATCTACTCCCGTTGGGGAATTGTCAGGTGGTTTGAGAAGACGCGTCCAGTTGGCGCAAGTCTTACTTGGCAACCACGACCTCTTGCTTCTGGATGAGCCAACCAACCATCTGGACATTGCGACCATTGAGTGGCTGACCCTCTTTTTAAAAAATTCTAAGAAAACTGTACTTTTTATCACCCATGATCGTTATTTCTTGGACGCTTTGTCAACACGGATTTTCGAGTTGGACCGAGCAGGCTTGACCGAGTATCAGGGGAATTATCAGGACTATGTTCGCCTTAAGGCGGAACAGGACGAGAGAGATGCAGCACTTCTCCACAAAAAGGAACAACTTTATAAGCAAGAACTGGCCTGGATGCGTCGACAACCGCAGGCGCGTGCGACCAAGCAGCAGGCTCGTATCAATCGTTTCCATGACTTGAAAAAGGAAGTTTTAGGCAGTACCGCTGAGACAGACTTGACAATGAACTTTGAAACCAGTCGAATTGGGAAGAAAGTTATCGAGTTTCAGGATGTTTCCTTTGCCTATGAAAACAAGCCTATTTTGCAAGATTTTAATCTCTTGGTGCAGGCCAAAGATCGTATCGGAATCGTTGGGGATAACGGTGTTGGGAAATCAACTCTGCTCAATCTGATTGCAGGAAGTCTTGAGCCAACTGAAGGACAAGTTGTGATTGGGGAAACTGTTCGCATCGCCTATTTCTCTCAGCAAATTGAGGGTTTGGATGAAAGCAAGCGAGTGATCAATTACTTGCAGGAAGTGGCAGAAGAGGTCAAGACCAGCGGTGGTTCTACGACTTCGATTGCAGAATTACTGGAACAGTTTCTTTTCCCACGTTCGACGCATGGAACCTTGATTGAGAAATTGTCTGGGGGAGAGAAAAAACGTCTTTATCTTCTCAAGTTGCTCCTTGAAAAACCAAATGTTCTTCTCTTGGACGAACCGACAAATGACCTAGATATTGCGACCTTGACAGTTTTGGAGAATTTCTTGCAAGGTTTTGCTGGTCCTGTCTTGACAGTTAGCCATGACCGCTATTTCTTGGATAAGGTAGCGACCAAGATTCTCGCTTTTGAAGATGGCAAGATTCGTCCTTTCTTTGGTCATTACACCGACTATCTTGATGAAAAAGCCTTTGAAACAGAGATGGCCAATCAAGTGCAAAAAGCCGAGAAGGAAAAGGTGGTCAAGGTCCGCGAAGACAAGAAACGCATGACCTACCAAGAAAAGCAGGAATGGGCAAGCATTGAAGGCGATATTGAAGCCTTGGAAAATCGTATCGCTGCTATTGAAGAGGAAATGCAGGCCAACGGCTCTGACTTTGGCAAACTGGCTACTCTCCAAAAAGAACTGGATGAGAAAAACGAGGCACTCCTTGAAAAATACGAACGCTATGAGTATCTAAGTGAGTTTGATAGCTAGAAGAATGGAAAAATCCCGTCTCATGGACAGGATTTCTCTATTCTTTTTTGGTTTCCTGATGAAAGATATTTTGCCAAGTTTCGTGGCGTCGCCAGATACTGGTATGGACGATACCATCTAACTCATAGCAGATGAGTTTGGTCTTCTGACTGATGGAAGTGATTTGAATATCCTTGATAGATGCATTTAACTCTTTTTCGGTCTTATAAGCCTCTTTATCCATCTGCTCTCCGTCTTGGCGAATATAGACAAAATCATCAGCCAAGAGTTCTTCCAGTTGATTTCCCTGATCAATCAATTGTTCACGCATAAGCAATTTTTTGTAGACATTGTCTAAAATCTCATCCTCAGGGATAGGTGCTGGCTCGATATGGACATCGGTATCAAAGACGCCAAAACGTTCTTCCAGCATAGACTCGACCTGATCCGCAATCTCGTGGCTTTCATAAACCGACAAGTCAGGATTCATTTCTAGCGTAATATCAAGGTAGATATTGCTACCGTAGGTACGACCTCTTTGCGACTTAACCTTGCTGATTTTGGGAATTTCCATGATAGCCTTTTGGTAGTCCTCGAGCAGACGGTCATCAAAGCCATCCGAAAGGCTAAAGGAAGACTCGATGAAGATATCATAGGCAGTTTTCAAGATAAAGAAAGTGATGATAATGGCAACCAGTTTATCCACAATGGGATAATTGAAACTGCTAGCCAGGATTGCAATGGTAGTACCAAGTGAGGTGACAGCATCAGAAAGATTGTCCTTGGCGGCAGCCTTCAGTGCCTTGGAGTTGGATTTCTTACTGAGGCCAGTATTGTAGAGATAAACTAGAAACATAATCGCTGCAGAAATGATTCCTAGAGTTGCACCCAGAGGGTCAATGACTGTTTCTTCACGACTGAGAATCTTTTGAATGGTATCCCTTAGTACATCAAAGCCAACATAGAACATGATAATAGAAGTGACCAAGCTAGCCAAATCTTCAATCTTCCAGTGGCCAAAACGGTGGTCTCGGTCAGCAGGCTGGCGTGCCATCCGGATTCCAATCAAGAGGGCCACATTTCCAATGATGTCCGACACGTTGTTAAAACCATCGGCTACCAAACTGGATGAATGGAGGAGGTGCCCAGTTGCTAATTTGGCTGCAGACAAGATCAAATAGGTCGAAATACTGATAATGGCCCCACGCTCAGCTAACTTGAGATTTGAGATAGATTGCTTCATTCAACTTCCTTTCTAGTCATATAGCATTCTACCATTATACTGGTTTTCAAGGGAAAATTCAAATAAGGCAGTTTTTACTCTTTGAAAACTTTTCAAAATTTGGTATAATAGTACTACTCAAGGGAGTAGCTGGCAGAAACCTGTGATAGTGTCGTCATTCCGAATTTTATACTGAAAAGTATGCTTTCCGGCACTATCTTAAATAGCGAGACTTGTTATGATTAACAGGTCTCTTTTTGTTTGTCGTGAAAAGATGCGATGAGGGAAAAGAGAGTCTGTTTTGCACACAATGTCAAGGAGGAGACACATGTCAAAAGAACAAAAACGCCAAGCGTTTTACACTCAGAGTCCTGAAGAGGTCTTGAAGGCTGTGGATGCGACCGAGCAAGGTTTGTCATCAAGTGAGGCGGAAAAGCGCCTTGCAGAATTTGGCCACAATGAACTCGAAGAAGGCGAGAAACGATCAATCCTGGTCAAATTCATCGAGCAATTTAAGGATTTGATGATTATCATCCTAGTTGCGGCAGCAATCTTGTCAGTCGTGACTTCTGGTGGGGAAGATATCGCAGATGCCATTATCATCCTAGCTGTGGTTATCATCAACGCTGCCTTTGGTGTTTACCAAGAAGGGAAAGCAGAAGAAGCTATCGAAGCCCTCAAATCCATGTCTAGTCCAGCTGCCCGCGTTCTTCGTGATGGGCACATGGCTGAGATTGATTCTAAAGAATTGGTACCAGGTGATATCGTCGCTCTCGAAGCTGGTGATGTAGTACCTGCAGACCTACGTTTGCTTGAAGCCAACTCTCTTAAAATTGAAGAAGCAGCTCTTACAGGTGAGTCTGTGCCAGTCGAAAAAGACTTGACAGTTGAACTTGCTACAGATGCTGGTATTGGTGACCGTGTCAATATGGCCTTCCAAAACTCAAATGTAACCTATGGTCGTGGTCTTGGTGTTGTTGTCAATACAGGTATGTACACGGAAGTTGGTCATATAGCAGGTATGCTTCAAGATGCGGATGAGACGGATACACCCCTCAAACAAAACTTGAACAACCTTTCTAAGGTCTTGACCTATGCTATCTTGGTCATTGCCCTTGTTACTTTTGTAGTGGGTGTCTTCATTCAAGGGAAAAATCCACTTGGTGAGTTGATGACCTCTGTTGCGCTTGCTGTTGCAGCTATCCCAGAAGGACTTCCTGCTATCGTGACCATCGTTCTTGCCCTTGGTACTCAAGTTTTGGCCAAACGAAATTCTATTGTTCGTAAGTTGCCAGCTGTAGAAACCCTCGGTTCAACTGAAATCATCGCTTCTGATAAGACTGGTACGCTGACTATGAACAAGATGACAGTTGAAAAAGTCTTCTACGATGCAGTCCTACATGACTCAGCTGATGACATTGAACTAGGTCTTGAAATGCCCCTACTTCGTTCAGTTGTCTTGGCCAATGATACGAAAATCGATGTGGAAGGCAACCTGATTGGTGACCCTACTGAAACAGCCTTTATCCAATATGCCTTGGACAAGGGCTACGATGTCAAAGGATTTTTAGAGAAATATCCTCGTGTGGCTGAGTTGCCATTTGACTCTGACCGTAAGCTCATGTCAACGGTTCACCCATTGCCAGATGGTCGTTTCCTTGTAGCAGTCAAGGGTGCGCCAGACCAACTCTTAAAACGTTGTGTTCTTCGTGACAAGGCTGGGGATATTGCTCCGATTGACGAAAAGGTTACAAACCTCATCCATACAAACAACTCTGAAATGGCCCACCAAGCCTTGCGTGTCCTTGCAGGTGCTTATAAGATTATTGAGAGTATTCCAGAAAACCTCACTTCTGAAGAGCTTGAAAATGATTTAATCTTTACTGGTTTGATTGGAATGATTGATCCTGAACGTCCGGAAGCTGCTGAGGCTGTTCGTGTGGCTAAGGAAGCTGGAATCCGTCCAATCATGATTACGGGTGACCATCAAGATACTGCAGAAGCTATTGCCAAACGTTTGGGAATCATCGATGCAAATGATACAGAAGGCCACGTTTTAACTGGTGCTGAGCTCAACGAACTGTCAGATGAAGACTTTGAAAAAGTCGTTGGTCAATACTCTGTTTACGCCCGCGTGTCTCCAGAACACAAGGTTCGTATCGTTAAGGCTTGGCAAAAACAAGGTAAGGTCGTTGCCATGACAGGTGACGGTGTCAATGATGCGCCAGCTCTGAAAACAGCGGATATCGGTATCGGTATGGGAATCACTGGTACAGAGGTTTCTAAGGGAGCTTCTGACATGATTCTTGCAGATGATAACTTTGCGACTATTATCGTCGCAGTGGAAGAAGGACGTAAGGTCTTCTCAAACATTCAAAAGACTATTCAGTACCTACTTTCTGCCAATACTGCTGAAGTATTGACTATCTTCCTATCAACCTTGTTTGGTTGGGATGTCTTACAGCCAGTTCATCTCTTGTGGATTAACTTGGTAACAGATACCTTCCCAGCTATCGCTCTTGGTGTTGAACCTGCGGAGCCAGGTGTTATGACCCATAAACCACGTGGACGTAAGGCAAGCTTCTTCTCAGGTGGTGTTTTCAGCTCCATAATTTATCAAGGAGTACTCCAAGCTGCCCTTGTTATGAGTGTTTATGGCCTTGCCCTTGCTTACCCAGTTCATGTGGGTGACAATCATGCCATTCATGCAGATGCTCTTACTATGGCCTTTGCAACCCTTGGTTTGATTCAGCTCTTCCATGCCTATAATGTCAAGTCTGTTTACCAATCCATCTTGACAGTTGGCCCATTCAAGTCTAAGACCTTCAACTGGTCCATCTTGGTATCCTTCATCCTTCTCATGGCAACAATCGTCGTAGAACCGCTTGAAGGAATCTTCCACGTAACCAAACTAGACTTGTCTCAATGGGGAATTGTTATGGTTGGAAGCTTCTCAATGATTATCATTGTCGAAATTGTTAAGTTTGTTCAACGTAAACTTGGTTTTGATAAGAATGCGATTTAAAAAAAAGTCATCTTCGGATGGCTTTTTGTTACAGTTGAGGGAAAGGGCTTGCAGTTGCCGTCTTTTGTGCTATAATTGCTATAATATAGTAAAAAGTAAGAGGAGTGTGAGGAAGTGGAAAAGAAAATTGTAAAGGATATTTTGTTTTTATCTCAGGTGTCTCAGCCGGCAAGTCAGGAAGACCTTTATCTTGCCAGAGATTTACAGGATACGCTTTTAGCGAATCGTGAGACCTGTGTTGGTCTGGCTGCCAATATGATTGGGGTGCAGAAGCGCGTGATTATCTTTAATCTTGGCTTGGTTCCTGTGGTCATGTTTAACCCAGTGCTCCTGTCCTCTGAAGGATTTTATGAGACAGAAGAAGGCTGTTTGTCCTTGACGGGTGTGAGACCTACTAAGCGTTATGAAACCATAAGGGTTGCCTATCGTGACAGCAAGTGGCAGGAACAGACCATGACCTTGACAGGCTTTCCAGCACAGATTTGCCAGCATGAACTGGATCACTTGGAAGGACGAATCATTTAGGAGGAAAGCAAATGAAACGGATAGTCTTTGAACTTATTTTTATCGCAACGACCTGGTATATCTTTTTACCTCCCCTTAACCTGACCAGCTGGGAATTTCTCTTTTTCCTCTGTGGGCATTTGCTGCTTGTGGCTATTTTATTTGGCTTTGGCAAGGGGATAAACCTTGTCAAAACGGTTTATGTGCGCCACGGAAAGGCGGAAGCTGCTTTAAATTTTGAGGGTTTCAAAATCAATCGGTTAGGGAAAATTCTTTTTGCTTCTATTGGGGGAATTCTTCTCTTGGCTGGTTTAGTTTCCTTGGTGACCTCCAGTATTTTTCAGGCTAAAAATTATGCTAATGTAGTCACAGTTACGGAAAAAGACTTTACTGAATTTCCTAAGACTGACACCAGTAAGGTTCCTATCTTAGATAGAAGTACCGCTGAAAAAATTGGTGACCGTTACTTGGGTTCCCTAACGGATAAGGTGTCGCAATACGTGGCGGCAGACACCTATACCCAACTGACGATTGATGGGAAACCTTATCGGGTTACACCGTTAGAATATGCAGACCCTATCAAGTGGTTTAATAATCAGGCCAAGGGAATCGGTGAGTATATCAAGGTGGACATGGTAACTGGAAATGCGAATTTGGTGGACTTGAAGACACCAATCAAGTATTCTGACTCGGAGTATTTTAACCGTGATGTCAAACGCCACCTGCGCTTGAAGTACCCAACTAGAATCTTCAAGACTCCATCTTTTGAGGTGGACGATGAGGGAAATCCTTTCTATGTAGCAACGGTTTACCAAAAGAAATTTGGGCTTGCGGTTCCCCGTCCTGTTTCAGTCATTATCTTGGATGCCACAAATGGAGAAACCAAGGAATACAGCTTGGCAGATGTTCCAGAATGGGTGGACCGTGTTTATCCAGCTGAGGAAACCATCGAGCAAATCAACTATAACGGCAAGTACAAGGACGGTTTCTGGAATGCTATGATTTCCAAGAAAAACGTGACCCAGACTACCAAGGGCTATAATTACTTGTCTATCGGGAATGACATCTACCTCTACACAGGTGTGACGTCGGCTAATGCGGATGAAAGTAATCTTGGTTTCATTCTTGAAAATATGCGAACAGGAGAAATCACTAAGTATAGCTTGGCTTCTGCGACAGAAGAATCAGCCCGTGAATCAGCAGAAGGTGCTGTTCAGGAGAAATCCTACAAGGCGACCTTCCCAATCCTCATCAACCTCAATGACAAGCCTCTCTACATCATGGGCTTGAAGGACAATGCTGGTTTGGTCAAAGAGTACGCTCTGGTAGACGCAGTCGAGTACCAAAATGTTATCGTAGCTACGACAGTGGAAGAGCTACTCAGCAAGTACGCCAATAAAAACGATCTTGAAATTGATAATGAAACCACAGAAAGTATCAAGGGTGTGGTAGCAGATCTCAAATCAGCTGTTATCAAGGGAGACACCGTCTACTTCTTTAAAGTTGATGGCAAGATTTACAAGGTTAAGGCCTCAGTATCAGATGACCTCCCTTACCTCGAAAATGGTAAAACCTTCGAAGGTCAAGTAGGAAAAGACAACTATCTCAAGACCTTTAAAGTGCAGTAAGGGAAGAGGCTGGGCAAAAACTCAATTTCAGGAAAAAATGAAGTAAATTATTCAACAATAAAACGCATAGTATCAAGATTTTTCAACACCTGATATTATGCGTTTTTTTCTGAGGTTTAAGACTTTTCCCAGTCTCTTTTCAGATGAATTTCTTGGTAGTGGCAAAAAAATATGCTACACTATCAATATGAAAATTTTAATCCCAACAGCAAAAGAAATGAACACAGACTTGCCGAGTATTGAAGCCGCTCCTTTAAGACCAGAAAGTCAGGCCGTGCTTGATGTCTTGGCCCTCTATTCTGCTAGTCAATTGGAGAGTTTTTACAAGGTATCAGCTGAAAAGGCGGCGGAAGAATTTCAAAATATCCAAGCTTTGAAAAGGCAAACTGCTCAATACTATCCAGCCTTGAAACTTTTTGATGGGCTGATGTACCGCCACATCAAGCGAGACAAACTGAACGATGCAGAACAGGCCTATCTTGAAAATCATGTCTTTATTACTTCGGCTTTGTACGGAGTCGTACCAGCCTTGTCACCCATAGCCCCTCACCGTTTGGACTTTTTGATGAAATTAAAAGTCGCTGGTAAGACTTTGAAGAGCCATTGGAAGACAGCCTATGATGAAGTTCTGAAGAAGGAAGAAGTGATTTTCTCTCTCTTGTCGTCCGAGTTTGAGACTGTGTTTTCTAAGGAAATCAGAGAAAAAATGGTGACCTTCAAATTCATGGAGGATAGAGGTGGTCAGTTGAAGATTCATTCAACTATTTCTAAGAAAGCGCGTGGTACCTTCCTGACAGCCCTGATTGAAAATCAAGTTCAAACAGTGGAGGAAGCTCGTCGCTTAAACTTTGCAGGATTTGCCTACCGAGAAGACCTGTCCCAACCACAGGAATTGATTTTTGTAAAGGAAGTATAAATAAGGATAAAAGAAGAAAACCCAGCATGGAAAGTTGTGCTGAGTTTTTTAGTTTATAAAGTATTGGATATATGAATCTCATTTGATAAACAGTTAAGATGATTAACCAAATCCATGATTGACAGATGATTTCGACAAATAAACTTCTTGGTAATTCCTGGAATATAGAAATTAGACACGATGATATCGTAATCTGTCTGATTTAAAATCTCAGGACTTGTTTTCAATTCATCCCAAGTATCGAAGGTAAAGCGGTTATTACAGTAATAGGAAAGCATATCAACAAAGGTAAGGGATATAGCATGGTCAAAGTTACTGATAAGCAATACCTTGATAGGTGGTCGATTTTCTAACAACTGAGTAGAGAGGTTTTCAGCATGGGTTAAGATGGTATACATCAGGTGTTCCAACTGTTCAGGATGGTCATGCTGTCCAATTGCCTGACGATACTGAGCCAGTTCTTGACGTGCACTTTCCATAAAGTCTGGGAAGTAAACTTCAAATTTTTTAATCGTCAATGCTTTTTGTTCAAATAAGATTGGAGTAGAAAAGATTTCCTGTCTTTCAAAGAAAGCAGTGTTGTGTAAATGCCAAATCAGCTCATCGTGGTTAGTAAAGGTAATCTTATATTGTTTTGATAGGCGTTCTAATATTTGACTAAGTAATTGGTAAGAGTATCTTGCTTCACTATTCTCTTCTAAAGAGTTGAAGAATTCTTGAGGATCTAAGAAAATGTTACTTTGAATAAAGGAAATAAAAATTTGTGCAATAATGTCTGGAGTGAGTTCCAGCCCCAATTTCTCAGAGAAATGGACAAGTATCTCCTCAAAGTTTGGAATACTCTCCAAAATAGGGTAGTATTCATCATAGAAATGATTTGGTAAGTCGATGAAATGACCATTTTTGATGCGGTAAATACTGATAGCTATCATCAGTTTGTACATTCTATAAATTGAAAATCGCATCGGATAATTCGTGATCTTATAGAAGAAGTCAGCAAATTCTGTTAGCTCCTCTTCAGGAAGGTCAGGGAAAGGCCAGTCTAGGAAATAATAGCGCTCAGAGAAGTATTGGGCAAAAAAGTAACGAATATCGATCTCATTTCCACGTATCTCGGATGGAGTAAAAGATAATTCAATTTTAAACTGAGATGAAAGAACCTTTGTAATATTTCTGCCCAATCGATAGAGGTTAGCATTACTAGAGTGAAGATTTTCTATTGTTCGATAAATAGGTAGCCCCTCATTGAAGAACATATACTCTAGTAATTGAAAAGATTGAGAATTAGCAAGAAAATATTGATAAATATCTTCTACACTAGTGTTAACTTCTAAATCTATCATGATTCCGTTAACAGAAGATTGGATATCAATAGTTGGAAAAGCAGCACGTAATTCATTTAAATCACTTTTTAGGATTCGTTCTGTACATCCTAATTGTTCGGCAAGTGTATGTAATCTTAACCAATTACGATTCTGAATTAAGATTTCCATTAAGCGTAATTGTCTTTGATCTTTTGTGGATAAAAGGTTGCGCATATAGGTAATTTCCTCCTTAATTTATTATATCATTTTTTTGTCTAAAAAGTACAAAAAAATTAGAGCAAGAAAATTGTCGCTAGTAATCAGAAAAATTAGAATAATATAAGTGGCCCTTAGGTGCAAAAATAGAATATATTAATTGCTCAGAAAATATTGATTTATATATTAAATAGTTGTAGAGTTAGAATTATAAAATACTATTTAGGAGTTCAAAATGAAACATTCACATAAGAAATCATTTGACTGGTATAGCATGCAACAACGATACTCTATTCGTAAGTATCACTTTGGTGCGGCTAGTGTCTTGCTCGGGACAGCCTTAGTCTTGGGAACTGCTACCAATACGCAATCAGTACAAGCAGAGGAACAACATCCTGAGGCAACTAATAGTGTTTCTGTTGATAAGGTAGAAGAAACTACTAAACCAGCAGAAGTTTCTACAGTTAAGAAAGAAACGACCTACGCAGCTCCAACGGCTGCTAATCCAGTAGAGGTAACTCCAGCTAAATCTGAAGATGCTAAAGCCCCAGCAGAAAAAGTTGAAGAAGCAAAAGTAGAAAAAGAAGCAGTTTCTCATCAAAATGTTGTTGATAAATCAAAATTGTTAACAGCTCTTTCGCGTGCAGAAAAATTGGAGCTTAAGTTATACACTGAAGATACTGTAAAACGTCTTCAAACTAATATCCAATCTGCTAAAGGATTATTAAATAAAGCAGATGTGACAGAGTCAGAATTATCTCAAGCAGAGTCTGATCTTCAAGCTGCAGTTATTGCTTTGGAGTATAGAGGGACAACTACGACTAAAATTGTTGATAAAGCTGAAGTAGTTAGTAAAATTGAATCTACTGAAACGAAAAATGCTGAATCAAAAGTAACTGAACAAAGTTCTAAGGTAGAAAAAGAGTCGGTAGAAGAAGATAAAAACGCCTTAAAACCTGTTAAAGGACTCCGAGTAGAAGATGCTAAGGCCAATAAAGAAGGCGGATGGAATATTCCCTTAGATCAAGAAGCCCGCTTGCAATTAAAGAGTGCTATTGAAGCTCATGCAGCACAATCCCGTTCACGTCGCCGGAAACGTTCTATCGGAGATTTGGATTATACTTTCAAGAAAGTTATGACTCCAGTCAATCCAGGTCATTATGCAGATGCCAAGAGTGTGGATGAGTTAACAGTTAATCCGAATTTTACTCCTGAAACAGAAATCAATGTTTGGTATAAAGACTTAGGTTACATCAATCTAGTCGATAAAAATGGACATTATATCAATGCAAATGGTGAAGTAGTAGAGAATCAAGAAGCTGCTATTCGTCGACAATATAAAAACGATTTTAATGATACAACAAGAGCAGATGTTACTGAAATTCCTAAAGCACCAGTTGGTTGGAAAATTAGTGATAATCAATCTATTCGAGGATATAATGCGGAAACAAAAACCATTGATCCAAACGATGATAATGATTTAGACGCTGTTGGAAAAGATTCTAATGTAGTTATTGAAAAAGAAAATCAAAA
>NZ_JAPVZK010000021.1:0-35594 GCF_041432345.1 Streptococcus sp. 27098_8_103 | reverse complement strand
TTTATTATTTTGCCAGTCTAGCTTCTTGTTAATATTGAATAAAAGTACTATAATATAAACTGGGGTATTTTATTCTGAGATAGTATTATTCAAATTATTGTATCCCTTATTTTGTACATAATATTCTTAGAAGATTAAGAAAAAAGGAGTTTTTATAGATGGAAAAGAAGAAGTCTATGAGTCGTGTTGAGCGTTTGCATCGTGAGAAGGTGACGCGTTATTCTATTCGTAAAGTTAGCTTTGGTGCAGCCAGTGTAGCGGTAGCGGCCTTGTTTATGTTTTTGGGGAATGGGGCAGTAGCTGCTGCAGAGCCAAGTGTGACTCCGAATACTGGCGAAAAGGAAATTCTAAACCTTTCATCTGAGGAAACAAAAGATAATAGTTATCAGAATGGAGCTAATGCGAAGGATATTGTAACTACAAACAATGAGGGAGCAGTTGGAAACAGTACTACAGAATCAAAACCTACGGAAGTAGAAACTCTGAACAAGAAATCTTTAATAGACTTGATTGCAGAAATTGAAGGTAAGTTTGCTAAAGACACATACGCTAATAAAACAGAAGATAGTGTGAATCAATTAAAAACAGTTTTAAATGAAGCAAAATCTGTTTTAAACAATGCAAAAACACAAGCTGAATTATCGCAAGCACATGCTAAGTTAGTTACAGCAACAACAAAATTACAAACAAAACCAGAAGATAAAAAAGAAGCACCAGCAGTAGAAACAACAAATGGGAAAGTTACTGTAGGAATTAAAGCAACAAATACTGAGAAAGCTAATGAGTCTAACTCGATTGCAAACTCAGGTTCTAGAGATCAACGTAATGGAAAAGCATTAGATGCAAATAATCCATTCCGTATAGGCTCTACTACAACAGATACGGATGCTTCAGCCAATCAAACATATACTGCACCAGCAGCTGATGCGAATTTAGAGACGTTATCGAATGAATTAAAAAATCTACCAAATATGATTGAAAATAATAAAAAAGTTCAGGATATGGATACTTTAGGGAATGCTCTAAATGTTGAAAAAGGTAGTGTCACTGAAATTAATGAATTTGGTGGATGGAAGGCAGTTGGCGATACTGGTAAATTTGCAATTGCTAGAAAAACAGAGGCTGGAGTATTTCCAATTGAAACGGTTAATACGGTTTGGGCTGAGGGTTCTAAATCATATGTTACATGGGTGTTAGAGCAGTCTTTCAATAGAGATAGTGACTATATGTTATTCCTATCCAAAGTAAGAACAAAGGCTAGCAGCACTGAGGAAGCATATGATAATTCTACTTATGTTTCTACTGGTCTAGGAAATAAAATAGCCAAGGGTGTTAAAGGATTTGATGGAATTCAAAAAACATTTAAAGCCTATTCAAAAGAACATGGTTCAAAAGTAATTGTGTCATTTAAAACTGGGTATACTGGAGATATTGACGGTACCAAAGCACAATATAAAGTAGAAGTAATCATTAACCGTAATGGACAAGAAGAAAAATTATATAATCAAACATTTACACCGGAAGTATCAAAAACAAATACTGAAATGACGGTAGTAAAAGCGAGTGATGGAAAAAATAGTCCTCAA
This sequence comes from Streptococcus sp. 27098_8_103, assembly GCF_041432345.1. Classification (GTDB taxonomy): domain Bacteria; phylum Bacillota; class Bacilli; order Lactobacillales; family Streptococcaceae; genus Streptococcus; species Streptococcus mitis_BV. The sequence continues at coordinate 34,008 of NZ_JAPVZK010000021.1, read as the reverse complement.
AACTTTAGTACGCCAGGAACTCCAGTCCCAACAAAAGCGGAATTAGAAGCGAAAATGGCTAATAACAAACCAAATGGTACGGGAGGAACATTTAAAAGTAAGGAGATTGAACTACCTGAAGGAGTTACTGAGTATACAGTACGTATTAGCTCAGCTGATAATCAACATTTAGGAATGGGATATCAATCACCATATAGACACTATGCTCTTCCAGTAACTGGATTAGATTTCAATGTTGATCAAGATACTGGTGCAATCGCTAAAGATTTACTATCTCGTATTTATGATAAATTAAAAGCAACGGAATCAGCAGATACTGATGGAAAAACAAATGAAACAAAAGCTGCGTATTTAGCTGAATTAGAAAATATTAAGACACTTGTAACAAGTACGGAAGTTAAGAAAACAGCAGAATATAAAGAAGCTCTAGAATCTATCTTATCGAAGCAATTGGCATTAAAAGTTGATAAAACAGGTTTAACAGATTCTAAAACTTTACTGGATGGTTTAGTGAATGAAGATCCAACACCAGGGAAGACTCAGGATACTGCGGCCGCTTATAATGCTGCAAAACAAGAAGCAGTTAAAGCTATTGAAGCAGCAAAAACTGTTATTGATAATGAAAATGCTACTGTAGCTCAAGTTAGAGAAGCATTGGCAACTGTTAATGCTAAAAAACAAACATTAGAAACAGCGAAACAAGCTTTAATCGAAGCTGCAACAGCAGAAGAAAAAGCTAAATTAAAAGCTGATGCAGATTCATTAGTTAAAGCTGATACTACTGGCAAAACACCAAATAGTATTGAAGCCTATAATACAAAATATGAAGCTCTAAAAGCACAATTAGAAGCAGCTAAAGCAGAAGCAGCAACAGTCTTAGCAAAAGAAAATAACGCCTCTAAAGTAGAAGCTCAAGCAGCTCAAGCAAAAGTAGATGCTGCAAAAGCAGAATTGACAAAAGCAGCAGAATTATTAGTGAATAAAGCTGATAAAACTGAGTTAACAAAAGCAAAAGAAGCCTTAAATACTTTAGTAACAGAAGCGGATCCAACAACAGGGAAAACTGCGGATAGTGCTAAATCATACAACGATGCGAAAACTGCTGCAGAAGAAGCGATTAAAGCAGCAGAAACGGTGATTAATGATGAAAATGCCACTCAAGACCAAGTAACAGAAGCTTTAAATAAAGTGAATGAGAAAAAAGCTACATTAGAAGCTGCAAAACAAGCATTAGTAGAAGCAGCAACAGTAGAAGAAAAAGCTAAATTAAAAGCAGATGTCGCTTTATTAACAAAAGCAGATGAGACTGGAAAAACACCAGATAGTATTACAGCATATGAAAGAAAATATGAAGAATTAAAAACAAAATTAGAAGAAGCGAAAGCAGAAGCAGAAAAAGTTTTAGAAAAAGGCAATAATGCAACAAAAGAGGAAGTTAAAGCAGCTCAAGCGAAAGTGGATGCTGTGAAAACAGAATTAGAAAATGCTAAAAATCTTCTTGTAGAAGCTGCAACTACTGAAGAAAAGACAAAACTAAAAGCAGATGCAGATTCGTTAGTTAAAGCTGATACTACTGGTAAAACAGCGGATAGTATTAAAGCATATGAAGCAGAATTTGAAAAGTTAAAAACACAATTAGAAGAAGCAAAAGCAGCAGCTGCCGCAGTAGCAGCAAAAGGCGATAATGCAACAAAAACAGAAGCACAAGAAGCACAAGCAAAAGTAGATGCTGCGAAAACAGCTTTAGAGAAAGCTGCAGAATTGTTGAAAGAACTTGACAGAGATGCTGCTAAAAAAGAAATTGCAGCTGCCGCTAAAAAAGCAACGGATGCTATTGAAGCTAGTACAAGCTTAACGCCAGAACAAAAGGCGGAAGAAAAAGCAAAAGTAGCTAAAGAAGCAAAAGATGCAACAGATGCTATTGATAAAGCAACAACAGAAGAGGGTATTAACTCTGCAAAAGATAATGGAAAACTAGCTATCGAAAAAGAAGCAGCAATTACAGCAATCAATGCTGAAAAAGCAGCAAAAGAACAAGAAATCGATAAGAATGCTAAGCTATCTGATGAAGAAAAAGCCGCAGCTAAAGCAGAAGTAGCTAAAGCGGCAATTAAAGCAGTAGAAGCCATTCAAAATGCAACTACACAAGAAGCAGTAGATGCAGCTAAAGCAGAAGGCGAAACAGCGATTAAGGCAGTAAATCCAATCGGCAAAGAACAAGCCTTGGAATCAATCCAAGCGACAAAAGAAGCCAAGTTAGCAGAAATTGATAAGAATACTAGCTTATCAGCTGAGGAAAAAGCCGCAGCCAAAGCTGCTGTAGAAAAAGCATATAATGAAGCAGTAGAAGCTATTCAAAACGCAGACACTCAAGAAGCAGTAGATGCAGCTAAAACAAAAGGAGAAGCAGCAATTAATGCAATAAATCCAATCGGCAAAGAAAAAGCCTTGGAATCAATCCAAGCGACAAAAGAAGCCAAGTTAGCAGAAATTGATAAGAATACTAGCTTATCAGATGAGGAAAAAGCCGTAGCCAAAGCTGCTGTAGAAAAAGCATATAATGAAGCAGTAGAAGCTATTCAAAACGCAGACACTCAAGAAGCAGTAGATGCAGCTAAAACAAAAGGAGAAGCAGCAATTAATGCAATAAATCCTTCTGGAAAAGAGTTATCATTAGTGGATATTAATGAAGCGAAAGCAGCCGTAGAAGCTGCAGCAGCAGAAAAAATTGCAAGTATTAAAGCAAATCCGAACTTATCCGATCAAGAAAAAGCAAAAGCAATTGCTGAAGTTGAACGTTTAAAACAAGAAGCATTAAATGCCATTGATAAAGCAAAAACAAAAGCTGAATTAGATAAAGTATTGCGTACTTTCTTATATCAATTGAATCAAGATTCATTAGTTTATGAACGACCATCATTTGATCTTGAAGCATTCATCCAATCATCTATTACTGGAGTCGTACAAGTTGAACTTGGAAAAGCAATTAGTCAAGCTGATATCATTGCTAAACTAAACTTACCAGAGAATGTTACGATCATTAGCATAGAATTACCTGATACAAATACATTAGGTGACAAGTTTGCTAAAGTAATCCTAAGATTAGCAGATGGAACAGAAATAACTGTAAAAGTACCGGTTAGAGTTGTTGCTTCACAAAGTGGGGAGTCTAAACCAGAAACTTCTCTTCCAGATTATGGCAGAAATAACGGAACAACTAACACAGATGTGAAAGTGGATAAAGCTAAGTTAGAAGGTGCTATTCGTCAATTAGATGAATTAATCATCAAAGAATCAGCTAAGCTTGATGCAGAAACTGCAAAAGAAGCTCAAACTTTACTTGCAGAAGCTAAAGATGTATTTGCCAATGCAAAAGCAAGTCAAGCAGAAGTGGATGCAATGGTGAAACGTATCGAAGACTTCATGGCGAAAGTTGCTCCATCAACTGATCATGCAACTCCAGCTAACGACCAAGCTGCTCAAACACCAGCTGTAGCTCCAGCTACAACTCAAGCAGCAGCAAATGCTAGCCAAACATCATCAGCACAAGCAAATACACGTACAGTGGCTAAAGAATTGCCAAATACAGGTACAGCAGATTCTGTAGTATCTATGGTAGCAGCCGCCGCAAGTGCATTACTTGGTCTTGGTCTTGCAGGTCGTCGTAAAGAAGACGAAGAAGCTTAATTTCTTAGATTGTTTGATAAAGATCAGATGATAAATCCGATTTTTAGAGCTTAAACAAGTACCTCTCATAAGAAAATCTTACGAAGCTGGACAAAAAGTCTTTAAATTTTAAAAACGCATAGTATCAGGTATTTAAAAACTTGATATTATGCGTTTTATTGTGGGAAGATTTATTTCATTTTCTCTTAAAGTTGAGTTTTTGCCCAGCCTATCTTTGCTTTGTCTTGAAAAACTATAGAACACATCTTAACTGTGAAGGAGGATAAAAAAATTCCCTGCAAAATGAAATTGCAAGGAATTTTTGTTAATGGTTATGGGCAAGCCAGGCGGAATATTTTTTCCCGAGCCAGAGAGCAAAGGGGAGATTGATGATGACGATGCCTGAGCCAACTAGTGAAAATAGGAAAAATTCGCTAGTTGAAACCTGCCACAAATGCACGATGTCTGTAATCAAATAAGCACTGATAGGAAAACAAAGGATAGAAGTGATGAGAGCAGGGATATACTTACGGAGAAGAATTGATTGTCCAATATGGAGCAAGAGATGGAGTGCAAAGGCCACAAATCCTCCTAACCAAACTAATTCGAGCGCTCTAGATTGACTAAAATACGCTAATAAAGTGATGGATAAGACAATGATAAACTCCTCAAAAACAGCAAGGGCAAATCCCTCTGTTGTAATTCCTTTGTGAATCTTGAGAATAGCTGGAGCCTTTTGAGCCAGCAAGGTTTCGTTGAGATGAATCCAAGGGACAAGACCGATAATTTCTTCCATATCGTGAAAGATAAAAAGTAGAGGGAACAACCAAAGATAAAATGCCATAAATCTCTCCTGAAAAGCTATAGATTGCTAACAAATAAAGCAAAAAACGCAAAAAACGCCCAGAAAGGCGTTTTGAGTTAGGTATGCTTACTTAACCTCTGTAAACACAACGTGCTTGCGAAGTTTTGGTGAGTATTTCTTCAATTGAAGACGGTCTGGAGTGTTACGTTTGTTTTTAGAAGTAAGGTACAAGCGTTCACCAGATTCTTTGTGTTCAAGTGTGATATTTACGCGCATGGTATCTCCCTTCTATTATTCAGCTGATGCAGCTTTAGCGATTTTACGTCCTTTGTAGTATCCTTTAAGTGATACACGGTGAGAACGTGAGTAATCTCCAGTAGTTTCGTCAAAGTTTACAGATGGAGCTGTTACTTTGTAGTGTGTACGACGTTTGTTTTTCTTCGCTTTTGAAGTGCGACGTGCAGGTACTGCCATTTTGATTTCTCCTTTTAAGATATAATTCAGTTAGGTTTGATTTTCATCAACTTTAATAGTATATCAAAACTTTTTTGTAAAGTAAAGTTACTTGACAAAAAAAGATGAAAAAATTCTCCCGTCTGACCCAGCAGACAGGAGAAGGTGTTAAATATCAATCTCAAATGGTTCGTCAATGGTTTCTGATACGTATTTTCCGTCTTTCTTCCGTTGTTTGACACATTCTGTGAGGAGATATTCGATTTGTCCATTGACTGAACGAAAGTCGTCTTCTGCCCATGATGCGAGTGCAGCGTATAACTTTGTTGAGAGTCGAAGGGGGATCTGCTTTTTTTTAGCTTCAGCCATCTTTAGTAAAGACTTCCTGCGTTGACAATTGGTTGTGCATCATGATTGCCACAGAGAACGACTAAGAGATTTGAAACCATGGCAGCTTTTCGTTCTTCGTCAAGCTCTACCAATTCCCCTTCATTGAGACGTTCCAGGGCCATTTCAACCATACCCACAGCGCCATCGACAATCATCTTCCGGGCATCAATAATGGCTGATGCTTGTTGACGTTGAAGCATGACAGCGGCAATTTCTGGAGCGTAAGCTAGGTAAGTGATACGTGCTTCAAGGATCTCCAAGCCAGCATCCTCAACACGACTTTGAATTTCCTCACGAATACGGTTAGCTACAATTTCACTAGAGACACGGAGACTTCCTTCATCGGCTTGCCCGTCACCTGTAGTATCCACATTAGGAGAGACATCGTAAGGATAGATGCGGACAATATTTCGGAGGGCGCTATCACATTGCAATGAAAGATATTCTTTGTAGTTATCAACGTTGAAAACTGCCTTAGCAGTATCGACTACACGCCAAGTAACGGCAATTCCGATTTCTACAGGATTTCCTAGACAATCATTGATTTTTTGGCGAGAATTGCTCAAGGTCATAACCTTGAGGGAAATCTGTTTCTTGCCAATTTCAAGATTCACGTCATTACCATTTGATGATTTAACTCCTGAAAAAGGAGATTTCGTGCTAACGTCACCACTTTGTCCAAGTCGAGTGTGGTTTGCAGGGTTAACTGCTACGCTGAAGGGATTGACAAAGTAAAAACCAGGTTCTTTGATGGTACCTGTATAGTTACCAAAGAGTGTCAGAACCAGAGCTTCCTGAGGTTTGACAACTTTTAAACCAGCATGAGCTAGGCCTGCAATTAAGCTTAATAAAAGTCCGATAATAATTCCAAAAATGTTTTCCGAAGCAGCACCCATTATAAATATAAAGATACCAAGTACGAGTGTCAACTCAATGAGAATCAATGCGAATACACCATTTGGTTTTGAATTGATGAGTTTTTCAGTCATAAGAATGACCTCCTACTATTTGATATCTAAATGATATCACTTTAATTTATAAAGTCAAGAAATAAATGTAACATTTTTAAAGAAAATATTTCTGTATAGAATTTTCTGAAAATTCAAGAATTTTCTTCTGTTCATTGCCTTTAAAATGTGCTATAATAGTAAAAACTGAAATGGGAGGGAACAAATGACTGAATTAGATAAGCGTCACCGCAGTAGCATTTATGACAGTATGGTAAAATCACCAAACCGTGCTATGCTTCGTGCGACTGGTATGACAGATAAGGACTTTGAAACACCGATTGTGGGAGTGATTTCGACTTGGGCGGAAAATACACCATGTAACATCCACTTGCATGATTTTGGGAAATTGGCTAAAGAGGGTGTCAAATCTGCAGGTGCTTGGCCTGTGCAGTTTGGAACTATTACTGTAGCGGACGGGATTGCTATGGGAACGCCTGGTATGCGTTTCTCTTTGACATCTCGTGATATTATTGCGGACTCTATCGAGGCGGCTATGGGTGGTCACAATGTGGATGCCTTTGTTGCTATCGGTGGTTGTGACAAGAACATGCCTGGTTCTATGATTGCCATTGCTAATATGGATATTCCAGCAATTTTCGCCTATGGTGGAACTATTGCACCGGGAAATCTTGATGGTAAAGATATTGACTTGGTTTCTGTTTTTGAGGGTATCGGAAAATGGAACCACGGTGACATGACAGCTGAGGACGTAAAACGTCTTGAATGTAATGCCTGCCCTGGTCCTGGTGGCTGTGGTGGTATGTACACAGCTAATACCATGGCGACTGCTATCGAAGTTCTCGGTATGAGTTTGCCAGGCTCTTCATCTCATCCAGCTGAATCAGCTGACAAGAAAGAAGATATCGAAGCAGCAGGACGTGCTGTTGTTAAGATGTTGGAACTAGGTCTTAAACCATCAGATATCTTGACTCGTGAAGCCTTTGAAGATGCTATCACTGTAACTATGGCTCTAGGTGGTTCTACAAACGCCACTCTTCACTTGCTTGCCATTGCCCATGCTGCCAATGTTGACTTGTCACTTGAGGACTTCAATACGATTCAAGAACGTGTGCCTCACTTGGCTGACTTGAAACCATCTGGTCAGTATGTCTTCCAAGATCTCTACGAAGTCGGTGGTGTGCCTGCGGTTATGAAATATCTCTTGGCAAATGGTTTCCTTCATGGAGACCGCATCACATGTACTGGTAAGACTGTCGCTGAGAACTTGGCTGACTTTGCAGACCTCACTCCAGGTCAAAAAGTTATTATGCCACTTGAAAATCCAAAACGTGCGGATGGTCCGCTTATCATCTTGAACGGGAACCTTGCTCCTGATGGTGCGGTTGCTAAAGTATCAGGTGTTAAAGTGCGTCGTCACGTTGGTCCAGCTAAGGTCTTTGACTCAGAAGAAGATGCGATTCAGGCCGTTCTGACAGATGAAATCGTTGATGGCGATGTAGTCGTTGTTCGTTTCGTTGGACCTAAGGGTGGTCCTGGTATGCCTGAGATGCTGTCACTTTCATCAATGATCGTTGGTAAAGGTCAAGGAGACAAGGTTGCCCTCTTGACAGACGGACGTTTCTCTGGTGGTACTTATGGTCTGGTTGTTGGACATATCGCTCCTGAAGCTCAGGATGGTGGACCAATTGCCTACCTTCGTACAGGCGATATCGTTACGGTTGACCAAGATACCAAAGAAATTTCCATGGCCGTATCGGAAGAAGAACTTGAAAAACGCAAGGCAGAAACAACCTTGCCACCACTTTACAGTCGTGGTGTCCTCGGTAAATATGCCCACATCGTATCATCTGCTTCACGCGGAGCCGTGACAGACTTCTGGAATATGGACAAGTCAGGTAAAAAATAAACTCAAAAAGCAAGCCAACTTCGGCTTGCTTTTTTTCATCTTCAAAAGTGATTTACCTGCTTAACGAGGTGGTAGTCCAAGGGCAATACGGCCGTAGCGACTGATTCGTGTAATTTTCCAAGCAGGCGACCAGGTAACTTCAACCTTGACATCTTCGATACCCTCAATTTGTTTCAGACCTGCCACGATTTCGATAGGCAGGCTTTCGGCACAATCGCAGGCAGTATCGGTGAAGGTCATGACAATTTTGCAGAGGCCTGTTTCGTCTAGATTGATTTCATAAATCAGCCCTAGATTGTAAACATCCAATTCCACATCTGTATCAAAAACCTTCTCTAGTTTTTCGATAATTTGGTCTTGCAAGGCCAAAGCACGGTCATTGATTTTGATATCGTCTCTCATTACAGTCCCTCCACGTGATAAATATCCTCTATTTTCTCATAATTCTGACAATTTGGCAAGTTTTTGATGAATTTTCTGAAAAAATATGATAATATAAAGAAAATGCAGAATTAAGGGGAAGCCTATGGAGCAGATTGGAAAAGTCTTTAGACAATTACGAGAGTCAAGAAATATCTCGCTGAGACAAGCGACTGGGGGACAATTTTCGCCGTCTATGTTATCTCGCTTTGAAACAGGTCAGAGTGAACTTTCGGTAGAAAAGTTTCTATTTGCCCTAGAAAATATATCTGCCAGTGTGGAGGAAATCCTCTTTCTGGCGAGAGGTTTTCAGTATGATACAGATTCTGAGTTGAGAAAAGAAATCATAGATGTCTTGGATCCAAAGAATATAGCTCCGCTTGAGGACTTGTATCGCAGGGAGTATCAAAAGCATGTCCATTCTCAAAACAAACAGAAACATATTCTAAATGCCATTCTTATCAAGTCTTATATGAAGAGCATGGACGAAAGGGTAGAGTTAACGGCAGAGGAGGGGAAAGTCCTTCATGATTATTTGTTTTCTACCGAGATTTGGGGAATCTATGAACTCAATTTATTTTCAGTCAGTTCTCCATTTTTATCTGTTTCTCTTTTCACTAGATATGTACGAGAAATGGTACGAAAATCTGATTTTCTAATGGAAATGTCTGGCAATCGAAACCTGTTTCACACTATACTATTGAATGGCTTTTTAGCTAGCATTGAGTGTGAAGAATTTACTAATGCCCATTATTTTAAACGTGTTATCGAAGAGCATTTCTACAAGGAAAATGAGACCTATTTCCGAATTGTCTATTTGTGGGCGGAAGGTCTCCTTGGTAGCAAGCAAGGTAGAGTCAAGGAAGGTCAGAAAAAGATGGAAGATGCTGTCCGTATTTTTGAGATGCTTGGCTGTAACAAATCTGCCGAATACTATAGAAATACGACCGATTATTGAATATCTGCAAACTAAGAAAATAAGTTGAAATTTGAAGCGATAGAACTGTTGGGCTCTCTCGTGTCACTGGAGGGATTCTATCGTTTCTTTTTGCTCATTTTATTTGTTGCATATATTCAAAAGTTTTTCCTCTAAAATTTCTAAGTGCTATACTATAGTCATACTTCACATAAAACTTCGAACAAGAAGGGAGATTACCTATGAAACTATTGTTCAGAAATCAAGCTTATCGTCTCTTGACTTTGTCACGCTTCTTCAATGCTTTTGGTGCTTCGATTTTCAATCTGGTCTTTATCGTCTATGCATCGACCTTGCCACAAGCATCTTTTGCTGTTGCTATGGCGAATATTGTCATGATTCTTCCGACTCTCTTTACAGTTTTTGTAGGGATTCGGGCAGATTATACGAGGGACAAGGTCAAATGGATGGTCTATAGCGGTTTGTTTCAGGCGATTTTATTTTTTCTAGCAGCCCTAGTTGTTCAGCAAGCTACTCTCTTTGCCTTTTCTAGCCTGTGTTTGATCAATGTCATTAGTGATGTCATCAGTGATTTTGCAGGTGGCTTGCGCATGCCTCTCATTAAGGAAAAAGTAGCTGAAGATGATTTGATGGAGGCTTATTCTTTTTCCCAATTCATCACCTATATTTCAGCTATTGGGGGTCAAGCTTTCGGAGTCTGGCTCTTAGGGCTATCGGTCAACAATTTTTCTCTTGTTGCGGGAATTAATGCTTGCTTTTTCCTAGTATCAGCCTTTATTCTCTTTTTAGGAAAAAGCAAATTGAGCCTGTCAATGTCATCTGCTGATGGTGAAATCCTAAAAAATGAGAAGCTTTCTATAAAAGACCAGTTCCTAACAATTTACCGAAATTTACGTCTCGTTTTTCTTAAAGGTGGACAGAAAAACTTTGGCTTCATGCTCTTTGCTGTCTTGCTTATCAATGCCTTGGGTGGCGCTTTAGGAAGCATCTATAACATCTTCTTTTTGAGCCATTCTCTTTTGGACTTTTCTTATACAGAGGCATTATTTATCAGTCAATTCTGTGCTTTGTTAGCAATCATCATCAGTAGCCTTACGGGCAATGATTATTTTGGGAAGCAGTCCTTGCCTAGATTGATGATGTGGGTGACCGTAGGACTCAGTCTAGTTGGTCTAGCTAATTTATTCAATCAAGTCGTACTTGGTTTACTATTTCTCTGTTCAACTCTGTATGTGTCTGGTAAAGTTCAACCAAAGATTAGTGCTATGCTCATGAAAAATCTAGCTCCAGAGGTTCTAGCTCGTACCAGTAATTTTTTAGGTTTATTGTTTACCTTATCCATACCTGTGGGAACAGCTTGTTTTTCACTTATAGCTGTATGGAATATACAGTTGACTTGGATGCTATTTGTTGGTCTTTCCTTGCTAGCTATTCTTTTGACAGGTCTTAATCTCAAAAATGATATTTGAATCCTAATTTTATTCATACTGTTTTAATCCCTCTATTTATGGTAAAATAAGACTATTAAGTTTAAAGAGGACACCCTATGAAATTACAAAAACCAAAAGGAACGCAGGATATTTTACCTGCTGAATCTGCCAAGTGGCAGTACGTTGAGGGCTTTGCCCGTGAGATTTTCAAGCGCTACAACTATGCAGAAGTGCGCACGCCCATTTTTGAGCATTACGAGGTTATCAGTCGCTCTGTCGGAGATACGACCGATATCGTAACCAAGGAAATGTACGACTTCTATGACAAGGGTGACCGTCATATTACCCTCCGTCCAGAAGGAACTGCGCCCGTTGTCCGTTCCTATGTGGAAAATAAACTTTTCGCCCCAGAAGTGCAAAAGCCAAGTAAGTTCTATTACATGGGACCAATGTTCCGTTACGAGCGTCCACAGGCAGGGCGTTTGCGCCAGTTCCACCAGATTGGTGTTGAGTGTTTTGGATCAAGCAATCCAGCTACCGATGTGGAAACCATCGCTATGGCAGCCCATTTCTTGAAAGAAATCGGCATCCAAGGTGTCAAATTACATCTTAACACTCTTGGAAATCCTGAGAGCCGTGCGTCCTACCGTCAAGCCTTAATTGACTATTTGACACCGCTCAAGGAGACCTTGTCTAAGGATAGCCAACGTCGTTTGGAGGAAAATCCTCTCCGTGTCTTGGACTCTAAGGAGAAAGAAGACAAGGTAGCAGTCGAGAATGCGCCTTCTATCTTGGACTTCCTTGATGAAGAAAGCCAAGCACACTTTGATGCTGTGCGTCAGATGTTGGAAAATCTTGGAGTAGACTATATCATCGATACCAATATGGTGCGTGGTCTGGACTACTACAATCACACGATTTTCGAGTTTATCACTGAGATCGAGGGCAATGACTTGACCGTCTGTGCGGGTGGTCGTTACGATGGTTTGGTTGCTTACTTTGGAGGCCCTGAAACTGCTGGATTTGGTTTTGGGCTTGGTGTAGAGCGCCTGCTTCTCATTCTTGAAAAGCAAGGTGTGGCCCTCCCTATCGAAAACGCCCTAGATGTTTATATCGCAGTCTTGGGTCAAGGAGCAAATGCCAAGGCTTTGGAATTGGTGCAAGCCCTTCGCCAACAAGGTTTCAAAGCAGAGCGTGATTACCTCAACCGTAAGCTCAAAGCTCAATTCAAGTCAGCCGATGTCTTTGCGGCTAAGACTCTCATCACTCTAGGGGAGAGTGAAGTCGAAAGCGGACAAGTGACGGTCAAGAACAATCAAACCCGAGAAGAAGTGCAAGTGTCACTTGAGGCTATCAGCCAAAACTTCTCAGAAATCTTTGAAAAACTAGGATTTTAATGATAGATAAACTGGTCAGGATTTTATTCCTGACCTTTTTCTTTTGCAAAATGACAAAAATCATAAACTTTTTGACAAATATGCTTGTCAAAAAGAAAAAGATGTGTTACAATGTAAGCAAGTTAAGAGAAAAGGAGAAAGGAATGCTTAAAAATCGTCTAAAAGAGCTTCGAGCTCGCGATGGTCTCAACCAAACCGAACTGGCTAAGCTAGCAGGGGTTTCCAGGCAGACCATTAGCCTACTAGAACGGGACGAATACACCCCGTCCATTATCATTGCCCTGAAAATATCTCAAATTTTCAACGAAACAGTCGAATCGGTATTTCGCTTAGAGGAGGATGAGTGATGAACAAGTATAAAGTGATCTATTATGTAGTTGTCGTAGCTCTATTAGTCAGCGTATTTCTATTGATTGGGATAGACTTAGGCTGGTTTAGTCCCTATCAAAGTAACCAATTTGTTTGGGCCTATTTTGCCCTCATACCAGTAATTGACTGGATTGAAAAGAAAGCAAACAATTTAGCAAGTGAAAAAGGAGAATGAATATGAAAAAGAAACGTGGATTGTTGTTATTTTTGATGTCTGTTGTCTCGGGAGCTTTCTTGTACATATTTGTAGATATGTTGAAGGCTGGTGCCGAACCCCATGGAATTATGTTAGATGTAAAAGTCTTGCTACCCTGGATATCAGCTATTGGTTTACTATTAGGTTTTGTTGGTATTCTTTTGACGTTCAATTTCTTAAAGAAAAGCAGAAAATTTCACTCCTTGTATCAAGAGGAAATAGATGATGATCTGAATGAAACCTATTATGTGCAGATGTATCGTAATCTCGAATTTGGAACCATTACTTCTAATATTACAAGTGTAGCGATTTTATTGGCTCTCTTCATTTCAGGAAGTGAAGTAATTGTACTCGATATAAGCCATATAACCTTATCCCTTTCCTTTTTGGGGTTAGTGTTAGTTTTAAATGCTCAAAAATATCTTTTTAAGACCATTGCGATTGTTCGTCAGTTTGATTTGGCATTTTTCTCTACACCAAAGGATATCTTGGATCATTTCGATTCTTATGATGAAGGGGAGCGCAAGGCTAATTTGGAACAGAGTTTTCGGATTCTATTCCAATTAAATAACTATGTCTTGCCAGCTTTGTACTTTCTGATTGCTCTCTTTTCCTTACTGACAGGAGAGATTCAGTTACTAGCCTTCTTGCTTGTAGGAGCAATCCATATTTATATCAATGTGATGCAGTTACCTATGGTAAAACGTTATTTCAAATAAAGGAGTTTCTATGATTCGTGTTGAAAATGTAAGCAAAAGTTTTGGGAGCAAAAAGGCTCTTCATCAGATTTCTTTTGAGATCAAGGAGGGTGAAATCTTTGGTTTTCTTGGACCTTCTGGCTCAGGTAAAACAACCATGATCAATGTCTTAACAGGTCAGTTGGCTGCAGATCAAGGTAACACAATTTTGTTAGGCAAGAATTCTCAAGATTTAACTTCAAATGATTTGGAACAAATTGGTATAGTTAGTGATGGCAGTGGTTTTTATGAAAAGATGAGTCTTTACAAAAATCTGCTCATCTATGCTAAGCTATATGGTCTCAAGTCAGATAGAGTAAATCAGGTGCTCCAACAGGTTGGATTGGCAGATGCTAAAGATATTATCGCAGAAAAACTATCTACAGGAATGAAACAACGAATGTTCTTGGCTCGTGCCCTTCTGAATGCTCCTAAGATTCTCTTCCTAGATGAGCCAACTAGTGGCTTAGACCCTACAACATCTAAGATGATTCATATCCTACTTCAAGAATTAAAGCAGGCGGGGACAACTATCTTTCTGACCACGCATGATATGAATGAAGCAACTCTGCTTTGTGATCGCTTATCTCTTTTGAATAAGGGGAACTTAATAGAGTATGGAAGTCCGCAAGATATTATCCAGAAGTACCATGTGGATAAGAAAGTACGTGTGGTTTATAACGATGGACGAGAACAGATAGTTCCATTTGAAGAATTGCCACATTTAGACACGACAGATTTGATGGTGGTTCACTCTTGTGAGCCAACACTAGAAGAAATCTTTATCAGATTGACAGGAGAAAAGTTAGATGTTTAGAAAATTAAATGCCCTACTATGGTTAAGAGTGCAAGTTCTTATTAGCAATTCAACTTTGTTAGCGACTTTATTGATGCCTTTTGGTATTGCTGTTTTATATAATGAATTTTTAAATAAGAATGGACAATTGAGCCTATTTTTACTATCTTCTAGCTTGACGATGGTCTTGAGCATGGGAAGTGGTTATATGGTATCGATTATGATGGCAGAAGATAAGGAAAAACGAAATCTTAAATCACTCATCCTAAGTGGTGTGACAGCAACAGAATATACTTTCAGTATGCTTGTTCTCCCTATTCTGATAATGTTGGTTGCTATGACTGTACTTCCCATCTATCTTAAAGTAGATGTATCTGGTTATTTATTTGCCTACGTTATCTATTTGCTCCTAGCAACTATTAGTATTATTTTTCTCAACCTTCTAATCGGTGCGGTGTCAGATACTCAATCTAAAGCGCAAGTTTATAGTATCTTCCCTGTGTTAATTGTTTCTTTTTTACCTATAATTGCTCTTCAAAATGATACGGTTCAGAAAGTGTTGGATTACTCTTTTATTGGTCCAATTGTAAATCTTTTAAATAAAAAAGGTGGGGAAATATCTTTTTCTAATATCGGCATGTTACTTGCTTGGGTACTTGTGTTAGGAATAGCAGACCTCTTTGTATTGAAAAACAGCTATAAAGCAAGATAGGAGACCTTTATGAAATTACTTAAAAACCTCGGCTGGTTTCTTCTAGCCCTTCTATCCTTTTTCTTTATCTATAGCTTCATTCAGGGGCTCGCGACTGCTTCGCTTGCCTTAGGCGCTTCCCCCTATGCTGTTACCTTGCTCTATGTGGCCTTGGCTGGAGTATACGTGTACGGCATTTACAAATGGTATCAGAAAGCTCCTGTTCATATTGAGAAGAGTGACTTCAACCGATTTATTTGGCTTCCTGCCTTGGTTTGGTTCTTAGCTCTTGTCGTTCAATTCTTCCTGCCCGATGATCCTTCAGTAAATCAGCAAATAGCGACAGACTTGACCTTGTCTCAACCACTCTTCTCCTTCTTTGCTGTCGTTATTTTTGCTCCTTTGACAGAAGAACTTATCTTTAGAGGGATGTTGGCACGCTATCTCTTTCCTAAGCAGGACAAGAGCAAACAGGTTCTGTTTCTTCTGGTATCTAGTGTTTTGTTTGCCTTGATTCATTTCCCAGGTGATGTTCAACAATTTTTAGTTTATGCTAGTCTTGGTTTTAGCTTGGGCTTGGCCTATATTAGTAGAAAAGGTCTGGTCTACAGTATTTCTCTCCACGCTTTGAATAATTTAGTCAGCTTTTTGATGATTCTCATGCTATAATAGAGTCAGGAGGTCACATGAAACGAGTAATTTTATTAGCAGTGATTCAGGCAGTTGTTCTATTTTTCATCATTGGAGCGCTAGCTTATGCCTTTAAGGGCGATTTCTTCTATAACTATCTAGCAGTCGTCTTTGCCCCTATTGCAGGTGTCTTGCGCTTTGGGACAGCTTACACAACGGAAATTGTCTTGCCTCGAAAGGCAGCCGAAATTGCTGAAAAGCGTAAAGCAGGCAACAATTCAAAATAAAAGAGTCCGATGAACTTCATCGGATTTTTGTATGGGCGTCAATTTTTAGAGTCTTCACTTGATTTTTAAAGACTGGCAAACTTTTCTGATGATTTTCATGAAGAGCCTGCGCTTTTATGGTAAAATAGTAACAGAATAAAAGAGGAGAGAAACAATGAAACGTAGTATGTATGCTGGTCGTGTTCGTGAGGAACACATCGGACAAGAAATAACCTTGAAAGGATGGGTTGGCCGTCGTCGTGACCTTGGTGGTTTGATCTTTATCGATCTTCGTGACCGTGAAGGAATTATGCAGTTGGTTATCAACCCTGAAAAAGTATCTGCAGAGGTCATGGCAACAGCTGAAAGCCTTCGTAGCGAATTTGTTATCGAGGTGACTGGACAGGTCGCTGCGCGTGAGCAAGCCAATGATAAGTTGCCAACTGGTGCAGTCGAGCTAAACGTGACAGCTCTGACAGTACTGAATACAGCTAAAACAACCCCATTTGAGATTAAGGATGGCATTGAGGCCAATGACGATACACGTTTGCGTTACCGTTACCTTGACCTTCGTCGTCCAGAAATGTTGGAAAATCTTAAACTTCGTGCCAAGGTGACCCACTCTATCCGCAACTACTTGGATGAGTTGGAGTTTATTGACGTGGAGACACCATTCCTTTCTAAGTCAACTCCTGAAGGGGCGCGTGACTACTTGGTGCCATCTCGTGTAAATAGAGGGCATTTCTACGCCCTTCCTCAAAGTCCACAAATCACGAAACAGCTCTTGATGAATGCTGGTTTTGACCGTTACTACCAAATCGTTAAATGTTTTCGTGATGAGGACTTGCGTGGAGACCGCCAGCCTGAGTTCACTCAGGTCGACTTGGAAACGTCTTTCCTTACTGAGCAAGAAATCCAAGATATTACAGAAGGCTTGATTGCCCGCGTGATGAAGGAAACAAAAGGTATCGAAGTAACACTTCCATTTCCTCGTATGAAATACGATGATGCGATGTCTCTTTACGGTTCTGACAAGCCAGATACCCGTTTTGACATGTTGCTTCAGGACCTGACAGAAGTGGTCAAAGGTGTAGACTTTAAAGTCTTCTCAGAAGCACCTGCTGTAAAAGCCATTGTGGTCAAAGGCGCTGCGGACAACTATTCACGTAAAGACATCGACAAGATGACTGAAGTAGCCAAACAATATGGTGCCAAAGGCCTTGCTTGGGTCAAGGTTGTTGATGGAGAATTAAACGGACCAGTTGCCAAGTTCTTGACTAGCATCCAAGCAGAATTGACAACAGCGCTTGCTCTTGAAGATAAGGACTTGGTTCTCTTCGTGGCGGATACGCTTGAAGTGGCCAATGCAACGCTTGGTGCCCTTCGTGGACGTATTGCCAAAGAGCTTGGTTTGATTGATAACGATAAATTTAACTTCCTTTGGGTGGTTGACTGGCCAATGTTTGAATGGTCTGAAGAAGAAGGTCGCTACATGAGCGCCCACCATCCGTTCACCCTTCCACAGGAAGAGACTGCTCACGAATTAGAAGGTGATTTAGCTAAGGTTCGTGCCATTGCTTATGATATCGTCTTGAACGGTTATGAGCTTGGTGGTGGTAGCCTTCGTATCAACCAAAAAGACCTTCAAGAACGCATGTTCAAGGCTCTTGGTTTCTCAGCTGAAGAAGCAAATGACCAGTTTGGTTTCCTTCTTGAAGCCATGGACTATGGTTTCCCACCACACGGTGGCTTGGCTATTGGGCTTGACCGATTTGTCATGCTCTTAGCAGGAGAAGAAAATATTCGTGAAGTCATTGCTTTCCCTAAAAACAACAAGGCGGCTGACCCAATGACACAAGCTCCTTCAACAGTAGCTCTCAAACAACTAGAGGAACTCAGCTTACAAATAGAAGAAGATGAAACAAGCAAAACGAATTAAGCGGTGGCGCTATTATCTGCGCCGCTTTGCTTATCAGATAAAAATTTTACGTGTCTTACAAAGCATCTCTCGGGAAAAATATGATGAGAAGATTTCGGCCTCTCTGGTCTATGGTTTTTTATCAGCAGTAGCGGTCAATTTCTTTTTCCAACCAGGGCATGTGTATTCGAGTGGTGCGACAGGTCTGGCACAGATTATCTCTGCCTTGAGTAATCACTGGTTTGGTTTTCATATCCCGATTTCGTTGACCTTCTATGCCATTAATTTCCCTTTGATGGTCTTGGCTTGGTATCAAATTGGGCATAAGTTCACCGTCTTTACCTTTATAACGGTATCCATGAGTTCCTTCTTTATCCAGTTTGTCCCTGTGGCGACCTTGACGGAGGATCCCATTATCAATGCCCTTTTTGGGGGTGTTGTCATGGGCTTGGGGATTGGTTTTGCTCTTCGAAACAATATCTCCAGTGGTGGGACGGATATCGTCAGCCTGACTATTCGCAAGAAAACGGGTAAGAATGTTGGTAGTATTTCTTTCTTGGTAAATGGGACCATCATGCTGATAGCAGGCTTGACCTTTGGTTGGGAATACGCTCTCTACTCTATGATTACCATCTTTGTCTCTAGCCGTGTCACAGACGCTGTCTTTACCAAGCAAAAACGGATGCAGGCCATGATTGTGACCAATCATCCAGAGAAGGTAATTGAAAAAATCCATAAAAAATTGCACCGCGGTGCAACCATGATCCACGATGCAGAAGGAACCTATAATCATGAAAGAAAGGCAGTTTTAATCACTGTCATTACACGTGCAGAGTTTAATGAATTTAAACAGATTATGAAACAGGTGGATCCAGGTGCCTTTGTCTCTGTATCTGAGAATGTTCATATTTTGGGACGATTTGTTGAAACAGAAAATTAGTAACCAAAAAACCAGCGTGAGCTGGTTTTTATTTTTCGATAATTTTGTGGGCAATCAACTGGCGATAACAAATTTGTTTATTGCTTTTAGCATCATTGATTATCTGGAGGATAGTTTCAAAGGAAACACGACCAAGCTCCAAACTATTGATATCAACATAGGCCGCCAAGTTGAGCTTGGGATTGACTGAGTCGAAGCTGAGGACAGGGACATCCAGTTGGTGTTTTGCGATGTAATCACAGACCCCTGCAGCAAGGAGACTATCAATGGTAATAATAGCGTCAATATTTGAATCGTGTTTGAAGAGAAGTCTACTAAAGCGATAACCATTATCTTCAAGAAATTCAGTAGCAAAGCAAGTCAGATTAGTATCGAGAGGAAGTTGGTGTTGTTTTAGAGCCATCTCGTAACCTGTCAGACGGTCTTGTGTTACGAAGAGTCGCTTAGTACCTCCGATAAAGGCAATTCGCTTGCAGCCTTTTTTGATGAAATACTCTGTCGCATCAAAACCAGCTTGGACATTGTCATTATCGACAAGTGGAATGAAGGGAGATAGAGATTTACCTAAGATAAGGAAAGGAAATTGCTCGTCTGCTACTAACTTAACCAAAGGGTCCTCTTCTTGGGCATAGAGGAAAATCAAACCATCTACACGCTTACCATAGACCATCTGAGAAATAGCTTTAAGGCGCTCTTTTTCATCTTTACCTGTTGCAATCTGAATGGCATAGTGGTTTTCAGATGCGACTTGGGCGATACCACGGAGGACAGATGGGAAGAAAGGATTTTGATAGAAGGCGTCTGAGTCGTCAGGAAGGACCAAGCCGATAACTTGGGTATAACTGCTTACCAAACTACGAGCGTTGAGGTTGGGGTGGTAATTGAGCTCCTTCATAGCCTTGCGAACGCGTTTTTTTGTTTCGTCACTAATGGTTGATTTATTTTGAATAACACGGGTTACGGTTGAAGGCGAAACACCAGCAGCCTTGGCCACGTCTTTAATCGTAACGGGCATAAAAATCTCCTATTTATGGTAATCTGGATCACGGAAATGCGTTTTATAAAAGATAGTGACCAGATACAGAACAAAAAGAATGTTTTGTACAGTAATGAGAGTTGTCATATTTTGGCCAAATAGTCCCAAAATAAGCGTAATCAGGGTTGGTAATCCTAAACAGTTCAAGATAAAATGGTAGCACTCTTTAAAGGTCCTAAATGAAAAGAGGCGTGATTTCTTAGTGATATAAAGGAGAAGACTCGCTCCTAGAGAGACGATAAAGAAATTCAAACCAAAGAGGAAGCTTGCACCGAGAACTAGGAAGAGACTGATATAGACACGATTTTGCTGGTACCAGTCTTTAGAAATGGCTTGGGTCAAGCTGTCTTTACTTTTGAAACTCTCAGTCTCAATCGCTCGGTAAGAGATACGGGTCAGCTCTTTACTTTCCTTGCTGATGACGAGCTCATTCGTATCGAAATGCAGTTGCAAGTCCTTAGGTAATTCCTTGCTTTGACTTGGACCGATCACAATAGAAGGCTCTTGACTAGCTGTTCCAGTATAAGTTAATTTGCCATCAACAATTGTAGCGTGTTCAGAGAGATCCTGTACAACCTTATCTGTCAATGGTTCATAGACATTATCGATAAAGGTTTCTAGCGGATAAGTCTCCTGCGAGCTGTTTTGGATGGCAATAGGTACCATAGATAAGCTGATAAGGAAGATACTGGTAAAGAGAAGTTGGAACCAGTTGAGTCCGAAACGTTTGGACAGGGGCTTACGAAATCCCCAAATACTTGAAAAATAGGAAAATGGATATGGAAGCATAGGTATCTTTCTAAAAGGTGTTTTCTATATGAGTATTATTATATAGAGAAATGTGCTTTATTTCAAGTCTAGGAGATAAATTGCTTGCTACAAGGATAGTTTTATAGTAACAAGTTTTAAAATGAAAAAGGGTGGCGGGGATATATTATCCCTTGTCGCCACCACTTGTAAGTCCTGAAACAAAGTTCTTTTGTAGGAAGAAGAAGAGAATACAGATTGGAAGGGCAATGAGGATAGCACCTGCTGAGAAGTAGGCAATCTTCAAGTTTTTCACATTGCTAACGAAGGTTTGGAGACCTACGGCAACAGTAAAGTATTCTTTCTCACGAAGCAAGAAACTAGAAAGGATATAGTCTCCAAAAGGTCCCATGAAGGCCCAGAGAGCTTGTACGGCAACCATTGGGCGAACAAGTGGAAGAACAATTTGCCAGAAGCGGCGGAAGTGTCCTGCACCGTCTAGTTTTGCAGATTCGTCTAGAGACATTGGCACTGTATCGAAGTAGCCTTTCATGAGCCAAGCATTCATCGGGATACCACCACCAACGTAGAGGAAGATGAGGAACCAGCTGTGGTTAAGGGCGTTCAACATAAGTGCCATAACGAAGAAGGCTGTCAAAGCGGCCATGGTTGGCACCATTTGGATAATCAAGAAGAAGACCAAACTTTGTTTACGAGCCAAGAAGTTGTAACGGCTGTAAGCATAACCAGCAAGTACGATAATACTTGTTTGAACAGCCATAGTAATTAAGGCGATAATCAAAGTGTTGAGATACCAAGTACCGTATAGGGTTTCAGTAAAGAGTCCTTTAAAGTTATCAAAATTGAAGTCGATGTTAGTATCGAGTTTAAAGGCCGCGACGTTACCTGCTTTAAAGGCTGACATGATGGTAATCAAAAGTGGATAGATAATCACGATTGATAGGCCAATTAAGTAGAGGTAAGTAAGGGTTTGAGTCAGTCTACGTTTGAGTTTAATTGAGTTATTCATCTTAGACGTCCTCCATATCAAATGCGTGTAGTTTCTTGAATGCGATCATAGAGATTGAGATGACAATGATAGAGATAATCAAGGTAACAGCTGCCGCCATTGAGTATTGAGGAGATGTACCTGTTGTCAAACGGTAGATCCATGAGATCAAGATATCGGTTGAACCAGCTCCACCTCCGACACTACCAGGTCCTCCACCATTGAAGAGGTACATGATAGAGAAGTTGTTAAAGTTGAAGGTGTATTGACTAATCAAAGTAGGTGCCGCAACAGCCAAGATCATTGGGAAAGTGATGTTGCGGAATTTTTGCCAAGCATTGGCACCGTCAATATAAGCTGCTTCGTAAAGGTCGTTAGGAATAGATTGCAAGATACCCAAGGTCAAAACGTAGATGTATGGGAATCCAAGCCAACCCTGCATCATAATCAAGGCAATCTTAGTCCAAGTTGGGTCTGTTTTCCAAGGAATAAGAGTACCATCAAGGAAAGGAAGGAATTTAGCTAAGATTGGCAATACTTGAGTGTTGATGGCTCCGACACTATCGTTAAACATATTTGAGAATGTCAAGATAGTGATGAAGGCTGGAACAGCCCAAGGAAGAAGGAAAATAACACCAAAGATACGTTTTCCTTTGATAAATGGTTGGTTAGCAATGATAGCTGTGAAGATACCGATGACGATCTGTAAAGTTGAGGCAGCCAAAGCCCAGATGATAGTCCAAGAAAGAACGGCACCAAAGGCAGAACGGAAGGTACTCAAACTCCAGATGTTCGTAAAGTTGGTCAAACCAACCCAGTCCAACAATTTGTTTGGTGGCAAGTGTTGGAAGTCGTAGTTGGTAAAGGCGATCATCAAGGTTACGATAACTGGGAAGATGATCGCAAAAGTCATGGCAACATAAGATGGAATAATCAAGAGGTAAGGGAAGCCATTTTCATAGATTCCTTTGACCATTTCTTTAAAGGTAAGTGCTACTGGTATGCCATTGTTAATGTGTTTGGCAGTTGTATGTGCATCTTTGATATTTGCGAAATAAAAGAGTACATAAACAACTACAAAGATTAAATGGAAGGCACCACGAATCAGCATAAAGAGGGAATTGTCACGACCTGGTTTGTCACCAAGAGTGATGAGATTACTCAATTCAGGGGCTGCAAGTGCTAGGAAGTAGAGGAGAAATACAAGGGTTACACCAAGGAAGATAAAACCTTTTGCTTTTTGTTTATTGTAAATCTGTCCTAACCCAGGAATGATAGACAGCAGGGCTGCTTTACTAGGTTGTTGCTTTTCCATAATAACTCCTTTCATAGGATACTAGTTTCTAGTTAAAACCTAAACTATATATGTTTTCTATTGATAAATTCAAAGGGGGATTTGAATTCCACCCCCCTTGAACAAATTTTTTATTCACCAAATTTTTGTTTGATTGTTTCTTTGATCAATGTTACAGCGTCGTTAGCAGCTGTTTTCGCATCTTTCTTACCACTTACAGCATCAAAGAGCATAGTTTTCGCTGGATCCCAAACTGCAGACATTTGAGAGATATTTGGCATTGGTTGAGCGTTCTTGAACTGTTTGATAACAGCTGTTGTCAACTCATCATTTTTACCTTCAGCATATGTACGAGCTTCAGTGTTAGCTGGGATTTCGTTAGTTGTATCGTAGAAGGCTTTTTGTTCTTCAGTTGAAACAAGGAAGTCTACAAATTTTTGAGCGCCTTCAAGGTTCTTAGTGCTTGATGGGATAATCCAAGCTTTACCACCACCGAATGCAGCATATTCTTTTCCATTTGGAAGAGTTGGGATAGTTGCAACACCGTAGTTTACTTTAGCATCTTTAAAGGCTTGAGCTTTCCAAGGTCCGTCGATGATAGCAGCTGTTTTACCTTCTTGGAATTGAGTTTGGATTAAGTTGCCAGCACCTTCAGTATCTTGCATACCTTTAGGCCATTTTTCATACCAAGATTTAGCGTAGTTGATACCTGCGATAGAACCGTCGTTTGCAAGACCGATATCTTTAGCGTCTTTACCGTTTTGTCCGAATACGTAAGCACCGTTACCAGCAAGAAGTCCATATGCATAGTAGAAGTTTGTCCAGTCAGCTAGGAAAGCAGAAGTTTTTCCATCTTCTCCAGCGAAGGCATATTTGCTATCTTTAGCAAGGTTTTCTAAGTCAGCAAAAGTTTTTGGAGCTTCTTTTACCAAGTCTTTGTTGTAGTACATAACAAGTGACTCGATAACAGCAGGAGCACCGTAAACTTTACCATCAGCAGCTGTCACAAGAGATTTAGTTTTATCATCTGTTTTAGCACCGTCGCTCAATTTCACTTCTGAGAGTTGTCCGTCAGTACCAAGGCTACCTACACGGTCGTATGGAGCCATCATAACGTCAGCAGCTTGACCTGATTGGTTGTCAAGAGAAAGTTTGTCAAGCCCACCCATTTGGTCTCCTGTTTTGATGGTAACTTTTACGCCAGCTTCTTTTTCGTAAGCTTTTGCAGCTGATTCAGCAAAGGCTTTATATTGGTCTTCAACGTAGAAAGTGAGTTCTTTCGCTTCGGATGAACCAGAATCAGCAGGTTTATCAGCAGTTTTGCTTCCGCAAGCTACCAAAAGCAAGCTAGCAAGTGTAACAGTTCCAAGCACAGCAGCGCTCTTCATGAATTTAGATGACATAGTGTATTCCTCCTAAAGAATAACAAATTTTATAATGAGGAAACGCAAACGTTTTCCTTTATGGGACTAGTATAGCACAATCGGAAAGCGGTTGCAAGTGTTTTTTGTAAAAATTTTTTAAAAAATTGTGAAAAAAAGTAAACGCTTCATCGTCATATAATAGTAGAAAATCCCAAAAATCCGTTTTGTTTTAAATTTAAAAAAAGTTGAGAAAACGATTGCCTAATTTACAAATGGAAACCAGAGAGGATTCTCGCTTTATTTTTGCTTAATGAGATAAGTGAAACCCTTATTCCTATTTTGTTTGTTGCCTGAAAGAATATATATACGAGTAAGAAGAAAAAAATTTTAAAAAATAATCAAAAAAGTTACTTAAAACCGCTTGCATTTATCGAGAAAATGAGCTATACTAGTAATAGCGCAAACGTTTGCGCTCATAAAAATGTAATATCTAACTATAAACACATGAGGTGCTTATTATGAAAAAACGTCAAAGTGGTGTGTTGATGCACATTTCTTCTCTTCCAGGGGCATACGGAATCGGATCATTTGGTAAAAGTGCTTACGACTTCGTTGATTTCTTGGTTCGCACAAAACAACGTTACTGGCAAATCCTTCCACTAGGAACAACTAGTTACGGAGATTCTCCTTACCAATCTTTCTCAGCCTTCGCAGGGAACACTCATTTTATCGATTTAGATATCTTGGTGGAACAAGGCTTGTTGCAAGCAAGTGACCTTGAAGGGGTTGACTTTGGTAGCGATGCATCTGAAGTTGACTATGCGAAAATCTACTATGCACGTCGTCCTCTTTTAGAAAAAGCGGTAAAACGTTTCTTGGAAGTAGGAGATGTTAAAGATTTTGAGAAATTTGCTCAAGACAACCAATCATGGCTTGAACTCTTTGCAGAGTATATGGCTATCAAGGAGCATTTTGACAATCTTGCTTGGACTGAATGGCCAGATGCAGATGCTCGTGCTCGTAAAGCTTCAGCACTTGAAAGTTACCGTGAGCAATTGGCAGACAAGTTGGTTTACCACCGTGTGACTCAATACTTCTTCTTCCAACAATGGTTGAAATTGAAAGCTTACGCTAACGACAACCACATCGAAATCGTTGGAGACATGCCAATCTACGTAGCGGAAGATTCAAGCGATATGTGGGCAAATCCACATCTCTTCAAGACAGATGTCAACGGTAAGGCGACTTGCATCGCAGGATGCCCACCAGATGAATTTTCTGCAACTGGTCAGCTTTGGGGTAACCCAATCTATGACTGGGAAGCAATGGACAAAGATGGTTACAAATGGTGGATTGAACGCTTGCGTGAAAGCTTCAAAATCTACGACATCGTTCGTATTGACCACTTCCGTGGTTTCGAATCTTACTGGGAAATCCCTGCTGGTTCTGATACAGCAGCACCTGGTGAGTGGGTGAAAGGTCCTGGCTACAAGCTTTTTGCAGCTGTTAAGGAAGAACTTGGTGAGCTAAACATTATCGCAGAAGATCTTGGTTTCATGACAGACGAAGTTATCGAATTGCGTGAACGTACTGGCTTCCCAGGAATGAAGATTCTTCAATTTGCCTTCAACCCAGAAGACGAAAGTATCGATAGCCCACACTTGGCACCTGCTAACTCAGTTATGTACACAGGAACACACGATAACAATACGGTCCTTGGTTGGTACCGTAACGAGATCGATGATGCGACTCGTGAATACATGGCTCGCTACACTAACCGTAAAGAATACGAAACAGTGCCACATGCTATGCTTCGTACAGTCTTTTCATCAGTTAGCTTCATGGCAATTGCAACTATGCAAGATTTGCTAGAATTGGATGAGGCAGCTCGTATGAACTTCCCATCTACTCTTGGTGGAAACTGGTCTTGGCGTATGACTGAAGATCAATTGACACCAGCTGTCGAGGAAGGCTTGCTTGACTTGACAACAATCTATCGCCGAATCAATGAAAATTTGGTAGAATTAAAGAAATAATACAATATCAGGAGACACCTTAAACATGTTATCACTACAAGAATTTGTACAAAATCGTTACAATAAAACCATTGCAGAATGTAGCAATGAAGAGCTTTACCTGGCTCTTCTTAACTACAGCAAGCTTGCAAGTAGTCAAAAACCAGTCAACACTGGTAAAAAGAAAGTTTACTATATCTCAGCTGAGTTCTTGATTGGTAAACTCTTGTCAAACAACTTGATCAACCTTGGTCTTTACGACGATGTTAAAAAAGAACTTGCAGCTGCAGGTAAAGACTTGATCGAAGTTGAAGAAGTTGAATTGGAACCATCTCTTGGTAATGGTGGTTTGGGACGTTTGGCTGCCTGCTTTATCGATTCAATTGCTACTCTTGGTTTGAACGGTGACGGTGTTGGTCTTAACTACCACTACGGTCTTTTCCAACAAGTTCTTAAAAATAACCAACAAGAAACAATTCCAAATGCATGGTTGACAGAGCAAAACTGGTTGGTTCGCTCAAGCCGTAGCTACCAAGTGCCATTTGCTCACTTCACATTGACATCAACTCTTTACGATATCGATGTACCTGGTTACAAGACAGAAACTAAGAACCGCTTGCGTTTGTTTGACTTGGATTCAGTTGATTCTTCAATCATTAAAGATGGTATCAACTTTGATAAGACAGACATCGCTCACAACTTGACTCTTTTCCTTTACCCAGATGATAGTGACCGTCAAGGTGAGTTGCTCCGTATCTTCCAACAATACTTCATGGTTTCAAACGGTGCGCAATTGATCATCGACGAAGCAATCGAAAAAGGAAGCAACTTGCATGACCTTGCTGACTACGCAGTTGTACAAATCAACGATACTCACCCATCAATGGTTATTCCTGAATTGATCCGTCTTTTGACTGCACGTGGTATCGAACTTGACGAAGCAATCTCAATCGTTCGTAGCATGACTGCCTACACTAACCACACAATCCTTGCTGAAGCCCTTGAAAAATGGCCTCTTGAATTCTTGCAAGAAGTGGTTCCTCACTTGGTACCAATTATCGAAGAATTGGACCGTCGTGTGAAAGCAGAAGTGAAAGATCCAGCTGTTCAAATTATCGATGAGAGCGGACGTGTTCACATGGCTCACATGGATATCCACTACGGATACAGCGTTAACGGGGTAGCAGCACTCCACACTGAAATCTTGAAGAACTCTGAGTTGAAAGCCTTCTACGACCTTTACCCAGAAAAATTCAACAACAAAACAAACGGTATCACTTTCCGTCGTTGGCTCATGCATGCTAACCCAAGCTTGTCTCACTACTTGGATGAGATTCTTGGAGAAGGTTGGCACCATGAAGCTGATGAGCTTGAGAAACTCTTGTCATACGAAGACAAAGCAGCTGTCAAAGAAAAATTGGAAAGCATCAAGGCTCACAACAAACGTAAATTGGCTCGTCACTTGAAAGAACACCAAGGTGTGGAAATCAATCCAAACTCTATCTTTGATATCCAAATCAAACGTCTTCACGAGTACAAACGCCAACAAATGAATGCTTTGTACGTGATCCACAAATACCTTGACATCAAAGCTGGTAACATCCCTGCTCGTCCAATCACAATCTTCTTTGGTGGTAAAGCAGCTCCAGCCTACACAATCGCTCAAGACATCATTCACTTGATTCTTTGCATGTCAGAAGTTATTGCTAACGATCCAGCAGTAGCTCCACACTTGCAAGTAGTTATGGTTGAAAACTACAACGTTACTGCAGCAAGCTTCCTTATCCCAGCATGTGATATCTCAGAACAAATCTCACTTGCTTCTAAAGAAGCTTCAGGTACTGGTAACATGAAATTCATGTTGAACGGAGCTTTGACTCTTGGTACTATGGACGGTGCTAACGTGGAAATCGCTGAGTTGGTTGGCGACGAAAATATCTACATCTTTGGTGAAGATTCAGAAACTGTTATCGACCTTTACGCAAAAGCAGCTTACAAATCAAGCGAATTCTACGCTCGTGAAGCTATCAAACCATTGGTTGACTTCATCGTTAGCGATGCAGTTCTTGCAGCTGGAAACAAAGAGCGCTTGGAACGTCTTTACAATGAATTGATCAACAAAGACTGGTTCATGACTCTTCTTGACTTGGAAGACTACATCAAAGTCAAAGAGCAAATGCTTGCTGATTACGAAGACCGCGACGCATGGTTGGATAAAGTCATCGTTAACATTTCTAAAGCAGGATTCTTCTCATCTGACCGTACAATCGCTCAGTATAACGAAGATATCTGGCACTTGAACTAAGATACAAATTCATACTAATATACTTTCCTATGAAGCGAATTTCGATTGAAATTCGCTTTTTTGAGTGATGTGAATTTTGGTCAATCTTGTCTTAAAAGAAGAGAAATCATAGATGTATTGAAGGTTTAACACTTTCTTTCAACCTCATGTTTCTTCGTAGTTGATTACCTCATATCCCTTGTATTCGCTTATATAAAGTATTATAATATAATTATAGGAAAGAAGGTGTTCTTATGTGGAAAAAATATTTTTCAAAATATAAATGGACGGATTTATTTTGGATTCTATTTGTTATTTTAACATGCCTCTATATTGGTAACCATGATTTGTTTCCTCTCAATCATCAAGAAATCTCTCTTCGTGGTAGCTTGTGGGGGTTGGTACTGGCCTTATTTCACTTACTGTTCATTGATAAGTTTGTTATTTCGAATCGAAAATAAATGGATAAGCTAAAATCTTTAAATGTTTTAGACTTTTGGGATAGATAGTTTAAAAATTGAAATTTAAAACCGCAGATCTTCTTGAAATGCGGTTTTTTGTGTCAATTATAGTACTCTCCCAACCAGAATCTCAGCCTCAATAGTAATCTCTGTCAGTTGGCTCCAGTCAATCTTGCTCTGGTCGATGTGAAAGAGTAGGGGCGTCATGCTGAGTAGGGCTTGGAGTTGTTCTGCTGTGATAGTCTTAGTCAGAGAGGCAGTTTTGTTAGATAGGATGGTAAAGTGTTCCTGGAAATGCTCCTTGATATCTTGGTTAGAATAATCCTTGTTTGTCAGCTGGTTCTGTACCCTTTGACGGATTTCTTTGAGATGATTTTCAGTTGGGATAACCTTTATCAAGATACCGTCTTTGGATAAAACGCGACGAAATTCTCCATAGTTGGCAGGTGAAAAGATATCAAGCAGGATATCCATGCTGGCATCTTTTATAGGAAGACGAGCCAAGTCGCCAACGAACCAATTGACTGCCCAGTTGGGTTCGCTCTTGGCAGCGATTTGGACTGAATCTTTGGAAATATCAAAGGCATAGAAGGTTTTGTCAGGATGACTTTCTTGGAGTTTACGAGAGTAGAAACCTTCGCCACAACCAATATCCAAGATTGTTGTGGCAGTTTTTGAGCTTGCAAGTAAATCAGAGACGGCCTCTAGAATAGCCTGGTAAAAACCAGCTTCTAGGATTTGTTGACGGTTTTGAAAATTTTCCTTGTCGTAGTTGGTAGATTGCTTGATTTGAGGTGCCAGATTGACATAGCCAAATTTAGCCAAGTCAAAAGAATGGCGATTGTTGCATTTGAGACTGCTCTCTACCAGAGTCAGATTTTCTTGACAGATAGGACAGGCAAAGGCAGTCGCAGAAGCAAAACGCTGAAGTTTGGGTTTGAGGTTTGTATTCATAATTTAAGTGTATCAAAAGAGGCAAATGAAAGCAACTTTAGGAGTGAGTAGATGGGAGATTCAGTAGAAATAAAACTAATTCTCCAATTTATAGAATAAAATTGCTTTTATATCTAAATTGCTATATAATAATGATAAGGAGGAAATAAGTATGTTAAAAGAAGTATTAACCGTTGCAAAAGTTGCGAAAAAATCATCACTCTTTTTGGGTGGTGTCGCATTTGGTACCCTTGGCTTGAAAATCTTAGCAAGTAAGGAAGCTAAAAAAGGTTATTCTAAAGCTTTGGCTAAGGCTTACAAGTTGAAAGACGAGCTAGACGCATCTGTTTCTGTTGTGAAGCAACATGGAGACGATGTCTTGCAAGATGCCAAATATTTGTACGAGCAAGAGAAAAAAGAAGAGCAATTAGATAGCCTTATAGGAGAATAATATGTCTTTTAAAGTGCTACATAGAGGATACCAACATATCCGACTATCATCTTCTTTTTCACTCACCTTGGATATTCAAGACTATCTTCGTTCCTTGGCGAGAGATGAAAAGGGGATTGAGTCTATCCAGTTTTACATGGATCAACAGCACTTTACTCTACGCATAAAAGAAGGCTTTTCTGTATTAGATAATGCAGAAGCCTTTTTAAAAAGAATTGATAAAGGGAAAGTTTCTGAGTTGATGACTCTTCCCATTCGTAGAGAAGAGAGTGCTTATTCTATTGTTTCAGGTGCAGCGATTAAGCGTATGATTTTTCGTAGTTTTGTGCCGTATCCTATTCGCTATATATGGACTTGTTATCAGGCTTTGGGTTATATCAGAGAAGCCTATCAAACACTAGCGCGTAAGGAACTAACGATGGAGGTCTTGGACTGTTCGGCGATTTTATTGTCCTTGTTTATGAACCAATCCAAGACAGCTAGCAATATCATGTTTATGCTTGATTTGGGGAATCATTTAGATCAGTGGTCTTTGAAAAAAACTGCAACAGATTTAGAACAGAGTCTTCTTGCAAAAGAGAGCGACGTATTCTTAGTACAGGGCGATACGGTTGTTAGTATCAAGAGTTCCGATGTTCAAATAGGAGATGTCTTGGTCCTATCTCAAGGAAATGAAATTCTGTTTGATGGACAAGTAGTTTCAGGTTTAGGTATGGTCAACGAAAGTTCCTTGACGGGAGAGAGTTTTCCAGTTGAAAAAAGAGAGTCTGATTTGGTTTGTGCAAATACAGTATTAGAAACTGGAGAGTTACGTATTCGTGTAACCGATAATCAGATGAACAGCCGGATTTTACAACTGATTGAGTTGATGAAGAAATCTGAAGAAAACAAGAAAACGAAACAACGCTATTTCATCAAAATGGCGGACAAGGTCGTCAAATATAATTTCTTGGGGGCTGGGCTAACTTACCTATTAACAGGTTCTTTTTCTAAGGCTATTTCTTTCCTATTGGTCGATTTCTCCTGCGCTTTGAAAATCTCTACTCCTGTAGCTTATTTGGCAGCTATCAAGGAGGGGTTGAACCGTGAAATGGTGATTAAGGATGGAGATGTTCTGGAGAAATACCTGGAAGTTGATACTTTCTTGTTTGATAAGACTGGGACAATCACAACTAGCTATCCGATAGTTGAAAAGGTGTTACCTTTTGGAGACTATAGTGAGGAAGATATTCTCAGAATCAGTGCCTGTCTTGAGGAACACATTTATCATCCTATTGCTAATGCCATCGTTAAGCAAGCTGAGATAGAGGGGATTGAACATGAGGAAATGCATGGGAAACTCCAATATATCGCAAGCAAGGGGATCAAATCTCATATAGATGGCCAACCAGTTCTTATTGGGAATTATGTCTTGATGCAGGATGAGCAGATTCATATCAGTTCAGAACAAAATGCTTTAATTGAAGAGTACAAGAGTCACTACAATCTCTTATTCTTGGCTTATCAGAATGAATTGATTGGAATGTTCTGCATTCATACTCCTTTGAGAAAAGAAGCAAAAGCGGCCTTGGAGAAACTTAAGGCACAAGGGAAAAAATTGATTCTGGCAACAGGGGACACCTTGGTTAGAACAGAGGAATTAGTCAAAGATTTGCCCTTTGATCAGATCTATACAGACTTGAAACCTGATGGGAAATTTGAGTTAGTAGAGGAACTGCAGAAAGCAGGTCACACTATTTTGATGGTTGGGGATGGGTTGAATGACTCAGCTGCTCTAACCCTATCAGATATCGGTGTGGTGATGAATGAGAGTGCAGATATTTCTAAGCAGATGAGTGATATCTTATTGTTAGATAATCGTTTGGATTTCTTCCAAGAGTTGGATTCGCTATCATCATCTTTGCAAACACTCATCAAGAAGAATATTCAAGATACCGTTGTCGTAAATAGTAGTTTGATTGGCTTTGGCTTATTTAATTGGCTCAGTCCTTCAAATCTCTCTATCTTACATAATCTAACAACCTTGCGCATTGTACTGCGTAGTCTGTCTATTAAGGGATAGGTGGGGGACTATTCACAGCAAAAAGGAGTTACCTTTCTCGAGGGTAACTCCTTTGTTTATAGGTAAATGTTGAATAGTTTAGTAAGTCAATACAAAGTATTTTTTCTTTCCACGACGGATAACAGTCAGTTCGTTCTCTAACTTATCTGCGTCACTCAAGACATAGTCAAGGTCTTGGATGCGGTCGCCGTTGACATAGATAGCTCCGTTTTGGACGTCTTCACGGGCTTGGCGTTTTGAGTTAACCACACCAGATGAAACGAGTAGTTCCACGATATTGTGGTTTTCGTCTGCTTGTACTTGGTAGTTTGGAACGCCACGAAGTCCTTGTTTGAGCTCTTTGACAGAAAGGTTTTTGATGTTTCCTGCAAAGAGTTGCTCAGTGATGTTGAGGGCTTCTTTGTAGGCTTCTTCACCGTGAACAAGTGTTACGACTTCACGAGCCAAGACTTTTTGTGCCAAGCGTTCGTGTGGAGCTGCTTCAAATTGTTTACGGATGTCTTCAATCTCATCAAGTGACAAGAAAGTAAAGATTTTCAAGAAGCGAACAGCGTCTGCGTCCATAACGTTCATCCAAAATTGGTACATTTCGTATGGAGAAGTCTTTTCAGGATTGAGCCAGACGGCGTTTCCTTCTGATTTACCAAATTTCTTACCAGTTGCATCTGTGATCAATGGAACAGTGATAACGTGGCCAGTCTTGTCAGACTTACGACGAAGCAATTCAGTACCAGCTGTCATATTTCCCCACTGGTCAGAACCACCGATTTGAAGCGTTACGTTGTGGTCTTGGTTAAGGACGAAGAAATCGTACCCTTGCATGATTTGGTAAGCGAACTCAGTGTAAGAAATCCCTGTTTCAATCCGTTTTTTCACAGATTCCTTGCTCATCATGTAGTTGACAGTAAAGTATTTTCCGATATCACGGAGGAAGTCAATGAAGCTGATGCTGCCAAACCAGTCGTAGTTGTTGACCATGACAGCCTTGTTTTCGCCATTTTCAAAGTCAAGAAAACGAGAAAGTTGTCCTTGGATAGACTTGACCCAGCCATCTACTGTGTCTTTTGTTTGGAGACTACGCTCAGCATCTTTGAAGGACGGATCTCCGATGAGACCTGTAGCACCGCCAACGAGCGCATAAGGTTTGTGACCTGCTAGTTGCAGGCGACGACTTGTCAAGATTGCGACAAGGTGGCCTAGGTGAAGGCTGTCAGCAGTTGGATCGTAGCCAGTATAATAAGAAACTTGACCTTCTTCTAGGGCTCTACGCAAAGCTTCTTCATCAGTCGTTTGAAAAATCAAACCACGCTCTTTTAGCTCATCAAAAATGTGCATGTGTCTTTTCTCCTTTTTAAAAATATTGTTTCTACCTATTGTATCACAAACTTGGGCAATAGCCTAGTAGAATAGGGAAGAAAGTGGCTATTTTATTGA